>DNPQ01000616.1 GCA_003501335.1 Bacillota bacterium | reverse complement strand
CCCCGCATCGGAATAAGTGACCATCGAGGCGGATCAAGAGGGGTCGTTTCAACTATCGCCCCACTTTTCAAATCGCTTAGAACAAGGGCTTCCCCATCAATCGTACCATACCGGTTAAAAATTGGAGGAACTTCTCGAATTGAACCGCATTCCTCCATGATTATCCGCGCCAAATAATTGACAGAAAAGCCCCCTGAATTAATTTTTCGGGCCGTTAAAGTATTTTCACTATAACATAATCCTTTCGAGTTATAAGCCGTTTGGGTCCCCAAAAATCCTGCCCAGGTTATGGAGGTGAATGAATGATAACCTTTTGGATTATGTTTTACAATAATCGTGGGAGGCCAATCCAAACCCCATCCGATATCGGTATTATGGCCATGGTAAATAGTCCCGTCTGAAGCGCGCCAAACTACACCGGTACAACCGGTTAAACGGTAAATATCATAGATCATATCCGCTACTAAGATCTTTTGATAAGGCAACCCCGAGCCAGTGGCCACACCTTTTATTTCATCCCTAAAACGGGCAGGCAGTCTACTTGCAATCCGCTCTGCTTGAAAGTTTACATAGATCTTTACCAGCCATAAAGGAACCTTACGTTCTCCAGCTTCAATGGCCAGTAATCGTTCAACCGACTCCAGGGTGTATTGAAGTTCAGGCCGCAATAAAACACCATATTCAAGACCCATCTGATAATAGCTTCCGTTCACGATTAATTGCGGTACAAATCCCTTCCGCCGATAAAGGACTCCCCTTTCAAATCTGTATTGATTACCATTTTTTACTGGTTGCAGCAATAATTTATCCTTGCCGGCACCAAAAGCCCACGAATATGCGAATATACTTACCGCTAGAATGATAAGACAGATAGGGAGCATTAGAAGCGCTTTTCTCATTTTTGCATCCTAACTTTGCAGTCATTCAATCTCTATCAACGGTTCGTTATAGCAATTATCACCGACTATTATGAACTATCTCCTGAATCTGCTGATGGACTTTGCCATTTGAGGCCAAAAAACCGTTATCTTGAGGAGTAAGCGGACCGCCTTCTAAATTGGTGATCCGGCCACCGGCTTCGGTCAGAATACAAGCTCCGGCAGCATAGTCCCATGGATGATCATCGAACTCCACAATCCCATCTACAACTCCTTCAGCTAAATAAGATAATTGACGGACCGATGCGCCAAACATCCGAATATTAAAAGTATGGGCAGCTAAGACTCCTAAAACCCTGGTTTCCATCCGAGGATCCTTTTTAATACCCGCATCAAAAGCAATCGTGCTTTCGGCTAAATTTTGATAACCGGATACTTGAATTTTTTGGTCATTCTTATAGGCACCGCCGCCATGTTCAGCGATATACAATTCCTCCCAAACAGGGAGGTAGATAACTCCCGCCACGAAACAATCTTGATGCACGACACCGATGGAAACCCCAAACATGTTAATTCCCCGGATAAAATTGTGAGTGCCGTCCAGTGGGTCGATGATCCAAATATAATCATTCCCGGCACCTTCCCGGCCGCTCTCCTCACCGATAATTCCGTGGCTGGGAAATTTGGCCTTAATTTGCGAGCGGATAATCTGTTCAGCTTCCTTATCTAAATTGGTTACTAGGCTTTGATCCGCTTTTTTTTCAATACTCAGTTCTCCGTGCCGAAAATTAGCTTTTAGCAGTGCGCCGGCTTGTTGGGCAGCCTTTGTGCAAATCGTTAAAATATCACTACTTATTAAACTCATTAAACTCACTCCAAACAATAATGACTTTAAAAGTAATTCTAAAGAATTACTTATTTATCCTTCCCGGCCCGATGCTCTTTTAAAAAATCTCTTACCGGCTCAGTGACCATATAATAGCTGTTGGAATAATCCCAAAGCGTAAAGCCTGGAGAAATACTATCCAAATTTCCTTGAATTTGACGTAACAAATAATCAGTATAAACCGGTGTTGTCATTTTTAATTCCTTGCCTAACCGAAAAGCTTGGACATAAGGACGAATCAAGCTTCTCCCTCCGACAATTCCATAAGCGCGATTGGTACCGTCATTATAAATCCGACGGGCTCTTTCCAAATAGTCCAAGCCGGGTAAAAACTCGGCTGGAAAATGCGATGGATAAAACATTGGGCAGATTACATCCACATAATCGGCAATCGCATCTAAATTTTGCCCGTTAAAGCTAATGGACCGGCACCAGCAACTAAAGCCATAAAGGTCTGTACTGATTGGAATATTAATTTTCTGGCGGACATAGACCAGAAATGACTCCAGAGCATCGGCTTTTTCCGCCCCGGCCGGGCGATAACGAAAAGCAATCTTTGAAATATCTCCGTCCGTTGGGAAACGAATATAGTCAAACTGAATTTCATCCACTCCCAATGATTGCAGTTCTTCCGCTATCGCCCGATTATATTCCCAGACATCCTCACTAAAAGGATCAACCCAATACTCTCTGGTACTCCAAGGCATGTTTCTGGTTTTATCCCAAACGGCATATTTGTGATTCTGGTAACGAAAAAGCTTCGGATCTTGAAAGGTAACAATTCTGGCGATTACATAGATTCCATTTTGCTTGGCTTTCCTGAGCAATTCTTTAATTTTAATGGGATTTCGACGTACAGCGCCCATTTGATGAGGCTGAGTTAACTTGGTGTCATAGGTAATCACTCCAAAATCATCTTTGCAATCAATGACCATTGCATTAAGGCCATTTTTCTTCAAAAATTCAATCTTTTGATCCAGGCTCTCTCCATAAGCTTTATCGGAACGGATATAGATGCCGAACCGGCCTGCAGCTGTATGTAAACGAGCCATTCTGGCTGGGTCCATGTTCATCGCTGCGGATGGAGCCTTATCATTTTCCAGCAATGCATCAGGTCCATCCGGAACTGATCCATTGATTGAATTTAAATTGGAAGATTCTTTGAAGATACGAACCCCCGGAGTGTCTGCATTAGTTTTATTCTGAACGGGTTCAAACAAAGCAGTTGCGAGCGGCGGATCGGGATCATTTATTTTTTCCGCACTTTTACGATCCTGGCTCATTCGGTAAGCAGCTTGTCCAAAACCGCAGCGAAAAATGATCCGTCCTGGATCATCCTTTGGATAAGCCACGGCTGAAATTTCTTCCCAATAATCAGCGCCCTGATAGAGAAATTTAAGTTCCCGGGAAACAGGGGCCCAGTTTTGCCCCCGATCCCGGGTCTCAAAAATTCCTGCAAAAGATGTCCCCAGTAAAATACTATTTTTATCAATAGGTGATAATGCGACGGCCGTTAAATAGGCACCCTCCGGAATTGGTCTTTTCCGGGCAACAGGTTCCCAATCTTGTCCATAATTTTCCGAAAGATAAATCTGGTTAGCCGTAAGCACAGCAACCCTAGACGGATTTTCCGGATCGACGCCCAGGCTCACCAAATGGCGGACCGAATCTTCGTGAAATGGATAAATTCTTTTTTTAGGTAATCCATTATTGCGGGACGCCCAACTTTTTCCGCCATCGTCCGAAAAAAGAAAACCGGCCTGGCGGGAAAGGCCGTACTCAATATTGGCATCGACCCGGACCTGCCAATCGGGCTGACCTATTTTGGGGGAAGCATCATCATCTCCCTCAGCGCTAATCGCTCCGCCGTTGGCGGGTAATAAATTGGAACGGGTACCGTTTTCTCCCAAAATAACAATAGCGGATAAACAAAGTGTGCCGAGCATCAAAAAAGCGAAGATTGGCCATTTTAATTTTCTCACGTAGGTTTCCTCCTTCGGGTAAAACCCCGAATTATAACATGAGTCAATCACCCGTTTCGGCTTAGTAAAAACAACCGTAGGGATGAACAAAGACTCCTATTAATGCTAAAAATAATAAAACAGGGCTGTCTTACAGTAATTTAAAATTAATAAAATATACATATATAGCATCGTTAAATCCGTAAGCTCATATATTGTATATTTATATCATTAAATTTACGTTTGGGACAGCCCCGTTGTTAAAATCTACTATCAATTTAAAAATTAATTTTGCCTTCAAGTCATTCAAACCAACAACTGCATTCCCCAAAGATTAGATTTACGGCAAATTATAATAATCCCTGATTTTACGTTCCAAAGTCTGTCTATCCTGGCTGGTATAGCCCTCCGTACTCGGCATGTGCCGTAAATAAATGGAAACAGCTCCATCATAATTATTCCGGTCCCAATATTGCTCATTGGATAGACCAACATCCGTGATATAAGCTTGGCCATCCGGTTCGTTATGGACAATGACATAAACAGCCGCACGATTTACAGGGACAATTGTCGTTTCCACGCTAAAAGGGCCGTCAAATTTATAACCGCAGATATTCATACTCATTTTTTAAACCTCCTGCAAAGATAGATCAATTCCTCATGCAATTTATCGGTGTCTTTCAACGTTACTTTTATTTTGCTTTTTCGATTTACATCCCTGCTTTTCCTGCTTATTAAGATAAAATAATCTATATATTGAGATTCTTCAATAAAGATGCGATTTCACCTTTCCAAAAATATTTAAATTATTCGTAAGAGTCACCTATCAAAGAATATTTTTGGAAATATTGATTCCATTTCCATACATATGTTACAATATTTTTTATTAAGATGAGTAACCATTTCATCCCTTATTCATAATAAAAAGGATGAAAGCTTGTTCATATGCCAATGATGGAATGAATTTGATAGGAGAATATTATGAGATTTACATCCTTTTTTTTATGGTGGTTTTATATTTTTCTGATAGGTTTTATTTTCTTGCCATTAACAGTAAAAATTTTTTCCCGCTTTTATGATAAAGGATACCTTTTTGCCAAAACTATCGGAATAGCGATTACTGCCTATCTAGTATGGCTCTTTTCCTCCCTCAGATTGATTCCCTTTTTAAGGATATCCATTTTTGGCATCCTGCTCTTTACTTTAGGAATCATTTTTTTCCTGGGCAGGGGGCTAGCGACATTCAAATCGTTACGGACATCGAAAATATTCGTCCGAAGTTTGATCGGCGAAGAATTTCTCTTTTTAGCCGCCCTTATCGGATGGTCTTTCATCCGGAGTCTCAGACCGGAAATCTACGGTTTAGAAAAGTTTATGGATTTTGGTTTTGTCAATTCGATTCTGCGAACCCGGTATATGCCGCCAGCTGATATCTGGTTCGCCGGAAGCAGTATCAATTACTATTATTTCGGCCATTATATTTGTGCCTTTCTAACCAAATTAAGCGGTATTGATTCAGCAGTAACCTATAATTTGATGATCGCAACTTTGTTTGCGTTTTGCCTGGCATTAAGTTTTTCAATCACTTCGAATTTAATCTATGTATGCGATCAAAAACAATGGTGGAAAGCGTTGAGCGGAGGAAGCATTTCAGCTTTACTTCTCAGCTTTGGCAGCAATCTCCATCCCTTTATTTATGGTTTCGGCTTACCCTGGCTTAAAAATCACGGTTTATATCATAGCAGCTTTAAAAATTACTACTATCCCGATTCCACCCGCTTTATCGGTTATAATCCACCGACCCATGACAAAACCATTCATGAATTTCCCTCTTACTCTTTTATTGTGGCGGATCTTCATGCCCATGTTTCCAATATTCCTTATGTATTAACTATTCTAGCTGTTTTAATGGCTTTGATTTTCCGAGTTGCAGTCAAGCCCGATCATCTTCAATCAGCAGACAAAATTGTTCAATCAACTCCCGATATTGTGCCTACAATTTCCCATAACAAAACTATATCCGGCCTGCTCTTATCATGCCGGCAATTTTTTATCAACGAGGGTATAACCATAGAATTAATTCTAGTAAGCTTTTTGCTGGCAATTTTCCAAATGACCAACTATTGGGACTTTCCGATTTATCTTGTCGTCACGATAGGCATTCTTGTCTATGCCAATCTAATGCATTTTGATTGTAAGGCACCCTTCGGCAAGGTTACCATCCACCAGATTCTTTGGGTCGTTTGCCTATCTAAGGTACTAACCGTTCCTTTTCAAATCAACAATACCACCCAAGGAATCCGCCTCACCCTAGCCCACTCTTCATTCTATCAATTGTTGGTGCTTTGGGGTTACCAACTTGTATTTGGAATTGCTTTCTTACTGGTTCTATATTTCGAATACCGGCTTGATTCTAAAAATTACCCCAAACCTTTTAAAAAATTTCAAATCAATTGGAAGCGTTGGATTGGTTATTTGAGGACCGGCGACGTTTTCTGTATGATTCTTCTACTGGCAGCCCTTGGATTGGTGATGATTCCGGAACTGGTATATGTGAAAGATATTTATAGTGGAGATTATAAGCGATCCAATACCATGTTTAAGCTGACTTTTCAGGCCTTTATTATGTTTTCCCTGGCCATTGGATACATTTATTTCCGAATTACCGGAAATCAAAAAACAGCTTTCCGCCGACTTATCCTAAGGCTTCTTTTGCTGGTATTCATAGGCTTGCCTCTTATTTACCCGTATTATTCGATTGCTCTGGGCTATTATGGAGTGCCCAAAATCAGTCGTTCCATCGGCCTGGATGGTATGCAGTTCTTAAAACAGCTTCATCCTGATGATTATCAGGCAATCTTATGGCTTAATCATTATGTCAAAGACCAGCCGGCTATTTTGGAAGCCAATGGGGACAGTTATACCGATTACGAACGCATTTCGATGGCAACCGGACTTCCGACCATCCAAGGCTGGTATGTTCATGAATGGTTATGGCGGGGTAATCCCGATGTGGTCAATCAGCGGGTGCAAGAAGTCAACACCGTTTATGAATCGGATAATCTTAAAGCCACTTGGGAAGTTTTGCGCAAATATAATATTCAGTATATCATTATCGGCGATTTGGAACGGAGCAAGTTTATCAACCTCAAGACCTCTAAACTGATGAGCCTGGGAAAAGTAGTTTTTCAATCTGCTACCACCAGCATTATTAAAGTGATAAAAATTTAAAACTTTTTCATCATCTGCGGGGCCG
>DNPQ01000260.1 GCA_003501335.1 Bacillota bacterium | reverse complement strand
GCAATGGCTTCACTCGTATTATCCGCAGCGCCGGTTGTTATTTTTTATTTGATGATGCAGAAATATATCGTCAAAGGGATTTCAGCAGGCGCCGTGAAAGGCTGATACGGAGACAAGCGTTTTGAAAACTTCGGCGTTTCCAAATTTATCTTTGCGCCGCGATTATATAAAATAATCTCAAAGATTCGAGGACTTTAATGGCTACCGATACCCACTACAAATTACGCAATCAAGTTATTTATGAGGTTTTTGTTCGCAATCACAGCGCAGAAGGGAATTTTCAAGGACTTCAAAAAGATTTGGCCCGTATCAGAAATCTGGGCGTCGATATCATCTGGCTAATGCCCATCCATCCCATCGGCGAGCTTCACCGGAAAAAAAGTCTCGGCTGTCCCTATTCGATTCGTGACTACCGGGCCATCAATCCGGAATACGGCACACTGGAGGATTTTAAAAGCCTGGTGCAAAATATCCACCGGCTGGGGCTACAGGTCATGATGGATATCGTCTTCAATCACACCTCCCATGACTCATGGCTGGTGTACCATCATCCGGAATGGTTCTACCATAACCCTAACGGTGAAATTGCCGGAAGGGTCGAAGATTGGACGGATATCGTCGACCTGGACTACTCCCATCCGGAACTACGGTCCTATCTCATCGAAACCCTTAAACTGTGGGCAAAAGAGGGAGTAGACGGCTTCCGCTGCGATGTGGCATCGCTGGTGCCCGTTGAATTTTGGCAACAGGCCCGGGCGGAACTGAAAAAAATAAACCCCGGCATCATTTGGCTTGCCGAGAGCAGCGACCCCGACTTCATCCTCAAAATGCGCAGCCTGGGATGGAACGCCCAGTCTGATGGGGAACTGTTTCAGGCCTTCGATATTACCTACGATTATGATGTTTATCATACTTTCCAGGCTTACCTGCATGGACAGGTCCCGCAGAAGGAATATTTGTTCCGCCTGCGGCAACAAGAAAGTATCTACCCTCAGAATTATCTCAAATTACGTTTTATAGAAAACCATGACCAGCCCCGCATCCGTTCCCTGATCTTTACTGAGGAATGTTGGCGGCAGTGGGCGGCCTTTAGCTTTTTTGAAAAAGGCGTCGCTCTGATCTATAGCGGTCAGGAAACGCGCGACCCAAAGCAGCCAAGCTTATTTGAAAAAGACATCTTCGATTGGGGCACTTTGGATCCTGAGACATCAAATTTTTTTAAAAAACTATCCGCCATCAAAAAGGAATCCATCATCGGCCGGGGCTATTACCAAATCCATCATTCTTCCCCATTGGGGGTTATCCGGGCTTCGTACCAAACCAAGCCGCAAATATTGCAAGGCGTCTTTAATGTGGAGGGCAAGTGCGGCTTTTTAAAGGTGGATTGCAAAGACGGTTCATACCGGAACTTAATCGACGGGAAAGAAATACAGATTCAAGATGGGGTAATGAAACTACAAAATGAACCGATTATTTTTTACGGAGAGACGGAGCCCTAGGAGCCCCTCTCTCCCAAACTTTTTTACCGGCAACCTTTTGATTAGCTAAAATACCTACATGAACTATCCGTAAATTCTTGTTTCCATTCTCTTTCTCATTTCCATCTCCTGCGATTAAAACTTGAAGAGATTCAATCCCACAGCTTCATTAAATTTCCGCTCGACTTCGCCTTCGATGACATCGAAAACCAACTCGCAGGTTGCTCCCACCCAAGCTTCATTTAAATGTCCCCCAAAAGCGCCATAGAAAGTATCAATTAGATTGATATGAAAATGGGCATATACTTCACCCTGCTTTTGCGATATGTTCCCCAGCAGGCTAACGATTTCCATACTGCCGGTAAATTCTTTGCTGTGGTATTCTTTGGTATCTTGGATGAATATTCCAACATCGACTTTATTGACAGCTCCAATTGCAGATACCGACGCCAGTTTAATCCCGTTCTTACCACAAAATTCTTTAACAGTCTTGACGATTTCTTCGCCTTTGTCGAGTCTCATCACAATTTTAGAACCAAACCGCTTAAAGTCCATAATGACCTCTCCTTTCAAGGCTGACAAGTCCAATAGAACTCCACTTACAGTATTGCAATAGATAAGAATATAGGAAAAGTGACACGTGAATATCCAATCTTTAAAAAATCATTCGATAAGCCATAGAGTAATCCTTCATGATTTTCCATACTTGCTAATAAATATGAAAGGCAATTCTCCAAATTAGGTTCGGCCATAAAGCCTGATTGTTTTATCAATAATTTCCCAAAACCGTTCAGAATCAAGATCAGTGACCACTTCGGCATTGGCAGGTTTATTGAGCAATCCATAGAAATCGCAGTTCGTTCTGCCATAGGATTGTTCGCTTTTTAGTTCGATCTCCACATGCATAAGTTTCGTCGTAAATATAGACGGATTAATAAGATACACGATCGCAGCCGGATCATATAACGGCGAAACTTCATGGCCGAATATTCGTTTATTTGACTTTGTATAAAAATCCATGACTTTTGTAAACAGTGTTGCCGCCTTATTATCAATGGATCCAATTCTGGCTGCCACTTCTTTTTTGAATAACACCTTTTCGGTAATGCTTAACCCGATCATCACAATCGGTCTACCACAAGTAAAAATGATATGAGCTGCTTCAGGATCGGCATACATATTAAATTCAGCGGCTGGGGTAATATTACCCAGTTGGTATGAGCCGCCGATTAAAACAATTTGTTTAATTTTCGGGATGATTTTGGGCTCTAATCTCATCGCCATAGCCAGGTTGGATAATGGTCCCGTTGCCACAAAAGTGATATCGCCATTTGACTCTAACAAGATTTCTATGATCAAAGTAACTGCATGTCTATGATCAAGCCGGATCCGTATTTCGTCGAAATCTATATTCCCAAGCCCGTTTTCTCCATGAATATGATCCGCAATAACTTGTCTCCGGATGATTGGCCCGGACATACCCGCTGCTACCGGCACATTGTCAATTCCTAAATAAGAACAAACTTTAAGGGCATTTTGGGTAGTTTTTTCAAGAATATGATTTCCCGCGGTAACCGTTATTACCTGTAAGTTAAATAGCGGATGTTTGGCGGCTAGCATAATTGCCACAGCATCATCACAACCAGGATCGCTATCAAGTATGATCGGCAATTTATTTGTAATTCTGTCCATTCTTCTTCCCCTTTTCCGTAATGTTCTGAAAATCAAAAATAAATTCCTGTTAATGGAAATATAGGAAATTGATGCATTTTGTTTTCATAATAAAAGAAGAAGAGAATCGTTTTAATCCATCCTCTTCCTCAATATTCAAATCAAATTACGCTTTACGCTGGCAATTTATTGAATTAAATCTCCTTGCTGATTGAAAACTACAATTTCACCGGATTTTAGTTTTTCTAAAACCTTGGCTACCTTTTCTTGGATTTCCTTACTTAGATTTGGATTTCTCTCAGGAATACCGACACCATTTGACTTGGCATTAAAGGTTAAAATCTCACCGCCCGGAAATTTCTCCTCCTTTAACGCCTTGATCATGGCAAACGCAGCTTGATCAACCCGTTTCACAGCGGAAGTCAAAATAATGGATTGGTTGCCTTCATAAATACCATCCGTATATTGATCGCGATCAACACCGATTATCCAGACTGTTTTGCCGGCTTTCACGCGTTTTTCCGCTTCGTTGATGGCGCCAATGCCGGTACCTGCAGCAGCATTAAAGATGACTTTAACACCATTATCGAACATCATAGCTGCTAATTGTTGGCCTGCGGCAACATCATTGAAAGAACCTTGATATATAACATTTTCAGGCTTAATCTTAATATTTGTTTTAAAATGTTCATTCGCATACTTGATACCTTGTTGAAAACCCCAATTAAATCTTTGAACCGGAGGAATTTTCATACCACAAAGGATACCGGCTTTTCCGTCTTTTATTTTTAAGGCTGCAGCCACTCCTGCCAAAAAACTAGATTCTTGCTCCGCAAAGAATATGGATACCGTATTCTTTCCTATTACCGGCTTGAAATCTCCCGAATGAGGTTGACCGTCAATAAGAACGAATTTTGCGTCCAGATATTTTTGTTGTGCATGGAAAACAGCTGTTTCGAACTTGAATCCCGGACAGATAATCAGTCTGTAACCTCCATCATAAAGATTGCCAATTTCTTTGACGTAATCAGCCTCCGTAGTCCCTTCCGGTTTTAAAAATCTTGTTTCTATTTTGAATGTTTTCCCGGCTCTTTGGATTCCTTCCCAAGTTCCTTGGTTAAACGATTTGTCGTCGATTGTGCCCGAGTCGGTGACCATTCCTACCTTAAAAACCGCCACCCCATTCGCACTACAAACCGCCATTACCATAAATAAAATTGTAAAAATCGCTCCCAAATTTAAACCACGATTGGACATTTTTTACACCACCTTTTTTGAATTTGGATTTTAAACATAAATTTAAGGATTTATTTTTAAAAAACCGATAGAATCAATTTTACAATACTTATATATCATAAATCATAGCATTCTTCCTCTTTAGCTAATTTTTTAAAATCTTTTATTAAAATGGAATCCACTCTTAATTCAATAATATTTTTATTTTGTAATCCACATAAAATACGGCTAACACTTCGTGAAGTCACTCCAAATTCTTCACTCAACTTTTCCTTCTTAAGCTTAATCTCTACATTCACATTTTCTTTCGATATTTGTTTGCCGCGTGATATTAAATAAGCGCACAATCGATATTTAAGGGTGTAAAGCGTATCTTTTCCTGCCTTCAATACAAGATGGTAAAATCTACTTGAAAGAATCCGAGTGATGCTTAAATTTATATTTCGATCCATTTCCATCCACTGAAGAAAATAATCTCTGGAGATCTCTACTGTTTTTAGATCTGAGTATGCTTCCATATTTGCACTATATGGCCGTTTATCCAGAATCTCAATTTCTCCAATTACATCACCATTTTTTAAAGTAATTAAAGAATATTTCTTGCCGTTTTCTGCCAAATAATAAATATCAGCGTATCCGTTGATAATGATATACATTCGTTCAATGATTTCCCCTTGACGACAAATAACCGTACCCGCCTGGTATTCATTAATTTCCCAATGACTCAAAATCTCATAAGGGCATCCTCTAAATATCGGGTACAATTCAGGGTTGGCATCGATAATCTTTTTCAATAGATTCAGTTCCATCCCCAGCTCCGTTATGTTTTTTCATACTCCCATTCGTGAAGTTTTCCTTTGCAGCCACCAAAATTTAACCCGTACCCCAACCGAAACCAAAAATTTACAAGAATAGCCCCGGTTGGTATTTATTTTTGTTTGAAAATAGTTTTTTGATTTTAATGTGATTACAATTATGGTAGTATTAGACAAATTTATAAATATTCATTCAATAATGGAATAATTTACTATAAATTATATCGTTTCTCCTATATCGGTTGGCATAACCTTTATTTGGGTATTAACGAGACATATGCCCTTGAAATATTTTGAAATTCTGTAAATATTGTTAAAAATAAATATTTCTGCGGCAAGAGGAATATTCAAATGGCTACCACTTCAATACATAACTTGGAATACCGGATCGAAATGTTCCGGATGAAGATGCAAAACTCATGGAATAAGCGGGGATATACGGATGAGGCTGTTCCAAACGCCAATATTGAATTAGATCAATTGCTCAACGGGTATCAGCGGCTCTATAATTGAACCCGTCTTCTATTCCTATCATTCCGGACATCGCTGAATTCATTCCAGAAATCGTCTCCGTCATTCCTACCATCACTGATTCCATTCCAGAAATCATTTCTGTCATTTCAGTGGTTTCCGATGGGATTTCAGAAACCATTTCCCCTCTTTTCAAGGTCTCTGATTCTCTTCCGGAAACCGTTGTTATTATTTCAGTAATTTCTGATTTCATTTCCAAAGACGTTTCCGTCGTTCCGGAAATCACTGTTAAAAGTCCAAAAGCCACATTAATCTTTTCAAAACCCTTCTTATGGACCTACCTTTCTCCCGCTTAAGGAAGCAAATTACCTTGCTGGCTGGAAACCTGAATTTCTCCGGATTTGAGTCTTTCTAAAACCTCAGCCACCTTGTCCTGGACTTCCTTGCTAAGATTGGGATTTTTGTCGGGAATACCGACACCGTTCGTCTTGGCGTTAAAAGTCAACACTTCACCGCCGGGGAATTTATTCTCCTTTATGGCCTGAACCATGGCAAAAGCGGCTTGATCAACCCGCTTCACGGCGGAAGTCAAAACAACCGACTGGTTGCCTTCATAAATACCATCCCAGTATTGGTCGCGGTCAACGCCGACAATCCATACTTTTTTGCCGGACTTGGTCCGTGACTCGGCTTCGTTAATGCAGCCGATACCCACATTTCCGGCTGCGCTGAAGATGACTTTCACTCCTTGATCAAACATTTGTGCCGCCAACTGCTGACCGGCAGCAACATTATCGAAGGATCCCTGATAAATAACACTTTCTGGTTTGATGACCACCTGGGTGCCTAATTTTTCATTGGCAAATTTTAGCCCCTGCTGAAAACCCCAGTTATACCTCTGGACCGAAGGAATAGCCATCCCCCCGATAAAACCAGCCGCCCCTTCCTTGATTTGCAAGGCAGTGGCGACCCCCGCCAAAAAGCCTGCTTCATGTTCGGCAAACAAAATCGACACCGTATTCTTGCGCACGACGGGTTTGGAGTCCCCTTCATGGGGCATACCGTCAATCAACACAAACCGAGCATCCGGATATTTGGCTTGAGCTTGAAAAATCGCCGTTTCAAAAGGAAATCCCGGGCAAATAATCAATCGGAACTTCGCATCATAAAGATTGCCGATTTCCTTCATATAATCGGCTTCGGTCGTTCCTCCCGGTTTTAAATACTTGGTTTCCACTTTCAATTGCTTTTCGGCCCGCTGGATTCCTTCCCAGGTGCCCTGATTGAAAGATTTGTCGTCAATCGTTCCGGAATTGGTCACCATTCCGACTTTCAAAACT
>DNPQ01000438.1 GCA_003501335.1 Bacillota bacterium | reverse complement strand
GATGTATTTATGGATGCTACAGGAGTGTATGAGAAGCGGCTTCCGGCAGGCGATATTGCTTCGCTTGATTCTAATTTGACCCCGGCTTTTAAAAAACGTTTTGGCGACGGGGCATTTCTTGAGGGAATTAATATGGATAAGCGCCATATATATTCGCTTCCGGCAATTGGCACTACGCCCCGTTTGATTTATAACAAAGGGATTTTTAAGAGGGTTGGGATTAAAGCACCTCCGAAGACTGTAGCGGAGATGGCTAAGGATGCAATCATGATCAGTACGAAGCTCGGTAAAGATGGAATTTATGGGTATGCGCAAAATTTCAAGAACCCAACCCAGGCATTATCCCGGTCGGTTGATTACATTATGATGCGCAGCGGCGGCGTCCGGGAAGGTTATGCTTTTAAAACCGGTAAATTTGATTTTACGGGCTATAAGCCGATACTGCAGGCATATAAAACAATCTTTACTTCCAACGGTGCGTTCCCGGGCTGTGAATCACTGGATATTGATCCGTTACGGACCCAGTTTGCCGCTGGCAAAATCGGAATGTATATTTCCTGGACCCATTCCGAACCGGGGGTTTATCAGAACCAGTTTCCCACCAAAGAAGATTGGGATATAGCCCCACTACCGACCATTAATGGTGTCAAGGGCTCGAACCGGATCAATTTAGCGGGACGTTTTTGGTTAATGAACAGTAGGACTAAATATCCAAAAGAAGCTTGGCAAGTGATGGAGTTTTTGTACAGTGATCCGTTACTGATCGGTTATTATGAGCACGGCTTAGGTTTGGTGATGGTGCCATCGGTGATCCGAAAGGCCAAGCAACCAATAACGGTTAAAAAATGGCCGGCGATTCAATTTGATAAAAATGATAAAATCTGGCCGAATATTCCGCTTGATGTAAGACCTGAAGGCAAGGACATGTATGAAGTCTTCGTGGAGATTATTTTTGGCGTCACCGATCCTGATAAAGGAATTGCGGATCTGAATGCCAGATATAATCTGGCATTAGATAAGGCTGTGAGTGAACATAGGAGCACCCGCATTATCTATCCAAATTTCGACCCGGCTGAACCCGGGAAGATATTCAAAAAATAACTAGTAAACCACGGCGGCTACGGTTTCAACCTGTAGCCGTCTGTCATAAGGAGAACTATCAAATGGTTTTAACCCAATTCAAGCGTAACAAGCAAATTTATTTAATGCTGATTCCCAATTTAATTATTTTTTTAGCACTCACAATTTACCCAGTGCTCTGGGCTCTTCATTATATGTTCTTTAGTTATGATGGAATGAATGCCGCTACATTCGTGGGATTGGATAATTTCATCCGCGCATTTACCCGGGATGGAGTGTTTTGGCAATCAGTCCTTAATACATTGGTTTATGTATGCGGGAAGTTGCTCCTAACCTTGCCCATAGCTTTTTTGCTGGCCGTGCTCTTAAGCAAAAAATTCAAGGGCCGGGGGTTCCTGCAAGGGCTTTTATTCAGCCCGACCATTGTGAGTACGGCGGTCATGGCCTTAATATTTTATTTAATTTTCAATGTTTATAATGGAGTCATCAATCATTTGCTACTTACTATAGGCTTGACCAAATTGCCTATCAACTGGTTGGGTAAAGACCTGGCCATGGTAACCTGTATTATTGTGGGAGCTTGGGGCGGAATTGGTAATTACATGATTTATTTCTTGGCCGGATTACAGAGTATTCCGAAAGATATTTATGAAAGCGCCGAACTGGATGGAGTCAATGAATTCCAACGGATGATCCATATAACAATTCCGATGATGGGGCCGGTACTGCAGGTTATTTTGATGTTATCAATTATTATTGCTTTTCAGGACATGCAAAGTATTATGGTCTTAACGGAAGGCGGTCCGTTTTCTGTAACTCAGGTAATGTTCTTATATATTTACCAACTGTATTTCCCAATTTCTGCTTCAGCAAATGGTCTAGTTAACTCGGATTTTGGATATGGGGCAGCTGTAAGTATTGTAGCTGCTATGATTATCGGCATTATAACTTGCGGGTACCTTTATTTCTCAAGAAAGCTAGATTATTAACGTAAAGATGGGGTTTAAGATAATGAATAAAATATTCAAGGCAATAGGCACCATATTGAAATGGTTATTCTTATTGATTGTAGCAGTTTTTACAATCTATCCGATTTTTTATACATTGATGGGTTCATTAAAGACAAATGCCGAACTGATATCAGGTAGCACTTTGATACCATCTCATTGGATGTTTTCTAACTATGTCAATGCGTTTCGCCAAGGGAATTTTATGCAATATACTTGGAATAGTGTATATTTATGTGTCATGGTGACTATTCTGGCTTTGCTGACTTCTTCGTTGACCGGATATGTTTTGGCTCGCCATCGATTTTTGGGCCAAAAATTATTGCTTAGTATGCATTTAGCCTTTATGTTTGTATCTTTGGGCGCAGTTTCGCTGTATCCGCAATACCGGTTGATGCATTCCTTGGGGCTTACCGGTAGTTTGGTTGGGTTAGCGTTGGTATTGACCGGAGGCCAGGGAACGAATATTTTCTTGACGATTGGGTTCATTAAAACCTTGCCGAAGGAACTTGATGAAGCGGCATTGATCGATGGGTGCAGTTCGTTCCGGGTTTATTGGACCATCATCCTGCCATTGCTACGACCGATCCTGGGTGTGGTGGCGCTATTTACTTTTCGGACGGCTTGGAATGATTATATTACTTCATTTATTTTTACTATGGCGACTCCATTATTGAAGCCACTGACTGTTGCTGTAGTTAGTCTTCGATATTCTGCCAACGCCGCCGCTGAATGGAATATTATGACGGCCGGCGCTGCCATTTCCTTATTGCCGGTACTGATTTTATATTGTTTTACGAGCAAGCAGTTTATATCCGGTCTCACTTCGGGGGCGGTCAAAGGATAAGCTGCTGCTATCGTTAAAATGGCGGTTGAGGGTAGTGCTTTACCAAGATTACTATAGGAATTGGCCGGATTGCCCGCAATCAAAAAAAGTTTGGGGCGGTGCGGCCTTTAAGTTTTTTGAAGGTAAAACGATATGCGTGATGAAATAGGTTATCACAGGATATGAGTAAACGTTTTGATAAGGAAGGAACTTATGTTGCTTGACTGGTTCCGGAATCTAAAACTCAAGAATAAAATCGCTCTGACATGTATGACTTTGATTGCTCTCTCGTTGTTGATATCAGCCGTATTTTTGTATAGCTATGTTGCTGTTGAGATTCGCCAGAATGCTTATGTGAGTTCGGCCGATTTGCTGACTCAGGTGAGCAATTTTCTGGATGAAAAGTTGAAGGGGATCATTCGGCGGGTTTATGGTTTGGAATTGAACCAAGATTTTAATGAAACACTCTCTACATTCTTATTTAATGAAGAAAAATATCGTTATGCATTGGCGCTTTCTAATTTTTCCAATTCCTTTTCTGAGATCCGTTCCACGGAAACATTTACATCCTCAGTTTTTATGAATACTCCCAAAGGGGAGTTTTTTGATTTTTCAAAAATCAAAAACCCTGATTTTAATTTCAAAATCTCCCGGCTATATCAGGAACTTTATTTCAGGCCGGGACAGACTGTTTATTGGGGACTCAGCCAAAAAGATGAGATTTATCGCGATGCCAAGCAGGTCGTGCCATTGGTTTTTCAATTTACCATCGACGGATACAACAGTGATCTTTATATTGTCGTTAATCTGGATAAACAAGCCATTTCCGAATATCTCGGCAAAATATATTCCGGTGCAGGGAACTGGATATTGATCCTTGATAGCCGGGGTCATGAAGTTGTAACGACTCACGATCAGACTACGCGGTTGTTCCTTAAGGATAACACAGCCATTCGCCAAATTGCTCACGGCGTTCAAGGACGGATTATGCGACGTTATAAGGGAGTCAATTATAGCATCAGTTATCAAAGGATGACCGTTGCGCCTTGGAAAATTGTGAATATCAAATCCGAGCGGGTTTTATTGCACAAGCTCAATGAATTGGGGATTTTTGTACTAATACTAACCGGGGCCTGTATGATGGCAACGCTGGTGTTGGCCGTAATTTTATCCAATACTATCACTCATCCCCTAGTGTTGTTGGAAGAGACAATTCAGCGAGTGACTCAGCGTGATCTGAATGTAAAATTTGAATATAGCTACCATGACGAGGTTGGACGCCTGGGTAATAGTTTTAATTTTATGGTGGAAGAGATCCGCCAATTAATTGACAAGTTGCACCAATCGATCATTGGTTTGCAAGAAGAGAAGGAAAAAGTTAAAATTGAGCAACAGTTAAAGAGGCAGGCTGAGTTAAAAGCTTTACAGGCCCAGATCAACCCCCATTTTCTCTATAATACATTGGATTCGATCCATTGGATGGCCGATCAGATTCAAGCCAAAGATATCAGCCGGATGACAATGGCCTTGGGCACCCTTTTCCGGACCGGATTGAATAAAGGCCAGGACATCATCACGATCAAAAATGAGCTTGAAAATGTCACCAGTTACTTGACGATTCAAAAAATGCGTTATGGAGAGCAATTTAGCTATGCTATTGATATTGATCGAGAAATACAGGATTTACTGACAATAAAATTAATTTTGCAACCTTTGGTGGAGAATGCAATTTATCATGGAATTAAAGAAAAATCGGGTTCGGGATCCATTATCATAACCGGCGGTATGGCGGACAACGGTAGAGATATACGACTGACGGTCCGGGATAATGGCGCCGGCATTCATCCGGTGGCGCTAAACCTGATTAACAGGCGTTTAGATGAGGAAATTCCAGGAGAAAAGCCGCAGACAGAAGGCAAAGGTTATGGTATTTATAATGTGAACGAGCGGATCAAACTTTATTTTGGGCCTGATTATGGATTGCATTTCAAGAGTGAATGGGGCCAAGGAACTGAGGCCGGAATCTTAATTCCGGCAGTTGCGCAGGGGGAGAACGCTAAAAATGTACAAAATCTTGGTAGTGGATGACGAGTCAATTATTCGCAGCGGGATTGTCAATGTCGTGACCGGACAAGGAAGTGGTTTTGTGGTTGCGGGAGAAGCGACCAATGGTAAGCAAGCATTGGAACTTATACCGGAGTTAGCGCCCGATCTTATTATCACGGATATATGTATGCCGATGGCGAATGGTTTGGAATTGATTGAAACTGCTAAATCTATCAACCCGGATCTTAAGGTTTTGGTAATTAGTGGTTATGATGATTTTGAATATGCTCAAAAAGCCCTACAATTGGGGGTCGATGATTATATTTTGAAACCTGTGCAAGCCAGCCAATTGATCGATATTTTAAGGCGTGTTCGACTGGAGCTGGATCAGCGTTTCCATTTTTTACAAGACATCGGCCTTCTTCAAAAGAAGCTGACGGTTAGTATGCCACTACTGCGGGAATGGTTCTTTCAGAGTTTAATTGCCGGAAAAATGAAGGCATTGGAAATTACTGAAAAACTGGGGGATTTGGATTTGCAGCTGACCGGGTGCCTGTTTGGCGTGGCGTTGATTAAAATAAAAAATTTACAGTCCGCTAAAGCAGAATACACGAAGGAAAAAGGACTCATTCAAAGTTGCTTGATGCAGATTTCGGAATCCATATTTCCGACCGGGATTCAGCCTTTCCCATTTTTTTTGAGTGAAGACAAGTTGGTGATCCTCTTTGCCATCCAAACTTCCGACCGGCAGCGGATCTTTATTACCTTGAATCAAAACTTGAAACGGATCATGCTGGCAATTCAAAATCAACTCAATGTCGATACTTATGCTGCTCTTGGCAGGTTATACGACGAATTGATAGGGGTCAGTTACTCTTATTCCGAAGCGGAAATAGCGCTTCAGTTCAGTTTCTTGAGAGAAAAAGGCAGTCTGATAAATTACGAAGATATCAATCTTCAAGATGAGCCAGTGGAGCAATGGCCGCTTGAACTGGAAAATAAATTATTGCTCCAGGTCAGACTGGGTGAAAAAGAACAAGTTGTCCAATCGGCGTTGGAAATTCTCAATTATCACCGGAATCAGCAAACCATTGACCCGGGGCGGGTCAAACGGTTTGTTTTTGAAACAACACTTCTGTTGATGCGCACTGTGACTGAGGCGGGCGGAAATATTTCAGCTTTTGGTAAAGATCCCTATCCATTGGTATATCAATGCGAGAATCTGACGGAGCTGGAGCATTTTTTGGTTGATTTTTCCCTCGCTTGTTGTACTGAAATAGAGAAGGCACGGCTTGGCAAGAACTATTCTATTGTCGAAAAGGCCAAGCATATTATTGAGAGTTCGCTGGAGCAAAATGAATTTTCATTGGATGATGTGGCTGGGCGGTTATTCATCAGCCCGAACTATTTGCGGAGTCTTTTTAAACAACAGGTCGGTGAATCGTTTGTGGAATATGTGACTCGGCGCAGGATGGAAAAAGCCCGCATCCTTCTGGATGATGTCACATTAAAAGTGCACCGTATCGCGGAGGCGGTCGGGTACGATGATCAGCATTATTTTTCGATCTGCTTTAAGAAATATTATGGTTTGACCCCGACTGATTATCGGGAAGCAAAGGGATTTGTTGATCATCAAAAGGGTTAATATCGATGGGTAGAGCAGCAACTTTAAAAATTGTGACGGGCTCTCCTTGTACCAAATAATCTTCACGTCAACGAGTGTTAATACGTAGCTGTTGATTCCCTGTAAATAATCACTGTTTTCTGGTCATAATAGAACAGGAATGGGACTCGAGGAAATGGAGAGATTTTGGGAAACATGGAACATATTCGGACTATCCGTAAAATTATCAGGGGAAAAAAGATTATGGAAGGCGCCGGTGTAAAGTTGGTAAGAGTCTTGGGGCATGACGATACCAAGGAATTGGATCCATTTCTCCTGTTGGATGTTTTTGATTCGAAAAATCCCGATGAATATATCAAAGGTTTTCCATGGCATCCCCATCGGGGTATTGAAACCATCACTTATCTAATACAGGGCGAAATTGAGCACGGGGATAGTCTCGGGAATAAAGGCAGTATTCGAGATGGAGAGTGCCAGTGGATGACTGCCGGGTCAGGGATTATCCATCAGGAAATGCCACAAGTTAGCAAAAGATTGCTTGGAGTTCAGTTGTGGCTTAATTTGCCTTCCAAAAGTAAAATGGGTTCTCCTAAATACCGGAGTATCTCCAA
>DNPQ01000164.1 GCA_003501335.1 Bacillota bacterium | reverse complement strand
CTAGGCTACTACAAATCTATAATCATATAATTGCCATAGTGGCACAATTACATACATAATTTAATCACCAATTTTTTTAATTTTCATTTTCATCACAGATATTTAAATCGGAAAACAATTTCCGCAGGGCTTTTTTTTCAATTCGCGAAACATAGGACCTGGAAATTCCCAATAATTTAGAAATCTCCCGCTGTGTTTTATTGATTCCATCAACCAATCCATAGCGCAGCTCGATTACTTTTCGCTCTCTTTTGGTCAGTAAGGCAATTCGCTCTTTAAGCTTTTCCTCTTCAAGCTTCATTTCCACCTGTTCGGCAACAACTTCAGCACCGGTATCCAAAATGTCCAGCAAAGTAATTTCATTGCCCTCTTTATCTGAACCAATCGAATCATACAACAAAAGATCATTTTTATTTTTCTTAATTGTCCGTAAATGCATCAAAATTTCGTTCTCAATACAGCGGGCTGCATATGTAGCTAGCCGGGTATTACGATTGCGTTTAAAGGTGCCGATTCCTTTAATCAAACCGATAGTGCCGATGGAAATCAAATCGTCTACATCTTCTCCGGTACTGTCAAATTTTTTGACAATATGGGCTACTAATCTTAGGTTACGCTCAATTAATATATTTCGGGCTTCTTCATCTCCCTGTTCCAGCTTGGCAAGCAAAGCACTTTCTTCCTCTTCAGTTAATGGAAGGGGAAAAACATTATTGTTTGAAATATACCCGAAAAGATAAAAAAAGCCGGTTAATAATAGTTCAACTAACGGCTCCAAGATGGGAATAACCATCTAATTTTTTGCCACCTCCATCGGTTTTTACAAGGTCCACGCACGAACTGTGAGTGTACCATAACCTATGTTCGAATGGCATTGAAAGTGCTAGTCTTCTATCCTGGTAACTTTCTCCATAACTTCTTTAAACAAAGGGGCCGCCGTTTCAGCACCGGAAATCCCTTGTTCACAAAAGATAACTCCAACATACTTCGGATGATTGATAGGAGTATATCCTCCAAACCAAGCGTGAGACGGAGCATCTGCTTCATCGTTAACCTGTGCCGTACCTGTTTTTCCAGCCGCGCCTCCAGGAAGTTGCGCTAACTTACCAGTTCCAAAAGTAACCACTGCAGTCATCATATCCCTGATCATGCCGGCAGTTTCACTTTTAATCACCCGTTCCATGGGTTTTGGAATTAATGGCTTAAAGGCTGCGCCTTTTTTTAATACAGTTCCCAGGACTAATTGGGGAACACAGCGAACTCCATCATTTGCTATTGTCTGAATTAAGGAAGCAATTTGCAAAGGTGTTGTATAAACATCTTGTTGGCCAAGTACCAAGTTAGCGATATCCCCATCGGAGAATCCGATCCCCGAGGGCAGTTTACCCCAGGATTCATCCCGTAAACCGATATTGGCCGGTTGACCGAGACCAAACCGATCGGCATAATCCAAAATAAGTTGCGGCCTCAGTCGCAAAGCGACTTGGATAAAGATGGGGTTACAGGAATAGGCTAAAGCTTCCTTCAGACTGATGACCCCATGCCCCCCTTTTGAAGTGGTGCATCGCCAAAGTTTATCTCCGATCCGATAAAATCCCCTATCTTCAAAATAGTCATCTGGGCTTAACAAACCACTATCAAGTCCGGCGCTTAAGGCCACCAGTTTAAAAATTGAACCAGGATGATAAGCCGATATAGCCCGGTTTAGATAAGGATGCTTTTCCATGGCATCCCGATCCAGAGAACCCACTTGAGGTCGGCTACACATGGCTAAAATTTGTCCGGTTTGAGCATCGAGAATGACAATAGCGCCAGTGACTCCATGACTAACCATGACCTGTTCGACAATTTGTTGGATTTTGGCATCAATCGTTAAAACCACTCCGGATAAATTGGGATTGCTTTGGGAGCGCAAACCCAGTCCCGGGAAATACCCTTTTTCCCCATCATTGAGTGTAAAGATCGATCCGTTATTTCCGGCACCCTGTAAAAATTTCTGATAAAGATGTTCGAGTCCTGATAACCCCCGTTCCTTATCATTAAGACCCAAAATATGCCATGCGATTCCTTGATACTGATCCTGGCGTGCGGTAGCTGCAACAATTTTGCATTCGGAAAATCGTAAAGCTCGAATCTGAACAATTTGACTATTATTCAAGGGTATGGGAAAAATCCAAAAAGACTGACTTTTATTTTGGTCATAACTTTTCTCAAAATTTTCAGCCATAATTGGTCTTAATCTATCACAAATCATTTTACCCCGAGTGGGCACGGTTTTCTCAATCAGCAGATACCATGCCTCCGATGATCCCCGGATTAATAGACCATGGCGGTCAAAAAAACTCCCTTTTAGAGTATTTTTTAAAAGGGAACCCTGTCGTTGAACGGCCGCCAACTTGGAGTACTTCGGATAATGTGCAAGTTGGATTATTAGAAGGCGGACGAAAAGTCCCGCAAAAATAAATAATAATATACCGAAAAGAATAAGTACTCTCCGGTAATGCAATTCTTTATCGATCAAAAAGAAACCTCCATGATAAAAAATAAACTCTGGTTACACTAGTGTAACCAGAGTTTGGAATAAGTATTAACTTTTAACAGATTGGCTTACTTATTCAAATTTGATCGTAAATAGGCTTCAATAAAAGGATCGAGTTCGCCGTCCATAACGCCTTGAATATTTCCAGTTTCTGCTTCAGTCCGGTGATCCTTCACCATCGTATAAGGGCAAAACACATAAGAACGAATTTGATTTCCCCAAGCTATTTCTGAATATTCCCCTTTAATTTTGGCCATTTTAGCCTCTTGTTCTTCGCGCCGTATTTCAAAAACTTTCGCGCGTAACATTTGCATGGCCCGGTCACGATTTTGAAATTGGGAACGTTCATTTTGACAGGCGACCACAACACCGGTTGGAATATGCGTAATTCGAATAGCTGATTCTGTTTTGTTAACGTGTTGTCCGCCAGCACCGCTGGAACGGTAGGTGTCGACTTTCAAATCTTCAGAGCGAATTTCAACATCAATGGTATTATCGATTTCCGGTACAATATCAACCGAAGCAAAAGAGGTATGCCGGCGTCCCGAAGCATCAAAGGGTGATATCCGGACCAAACGGTGAACTCCCTTTTCACTCCGCAAATATCCAAAGGCATTTTCGCCACCAATAAAAAGTGTAACACTTTTAACTCCGGCCTCATCTCCGGGTTGAAAATCCAAAAACTCAACTTTATAACCATGGCGCTCCGACCACCTAATATACATTCGAAGAAGCATCTCCGCCCAATCCTGGGATTC
>DNPQ01000384.1 GCA_003501335.1 Bacillota bacterium | reverse complement strand
ATGGGTAATCGTGAATCTTATCCGGCAATTTCGCTGAGCTGTTCCATTCGGTGTAATAGAGCGGCAAATTTCCAGCTTCCCGGCGTGCCTTTACGGCCATTTTCTGTAAAATACCCCGTTCATAACGATCCGGACTGTCCGGATTCAAGTTTTTGAACAACTCCTCCAACCTGATATCACTGTTTTTCCATAACGGATCATCGGTCGGGTAATGATGGGTGGAAATGAAGTCCAGGGGTACATGGTTCTGCTTGCAGTATGCAATCAGTTCCGGTATCCAGCCGTTGATGGCAGTCGCCGGACCGCCCACCGGCAACCTTACGTCAACTTCCTTAATAGAACGCGCTGTATGTTCATACAGTTTAAAATAATCAGCTTGAGTTCCTGCAAAGAAATAGTTCAGGTTCGGTTCGTTCCACACTTCGAAATACCAGTTACGAACCTCTCCCAAGCCGTAACGATCTACCAAATGACGGGCAAACAGGCGAATAAACTGAGCCCACTGGGCATAATCTTTGGGCGGTGAAATATTGCCCTTATAATGAAAACAGGTGACATCACTGGAAGCCAAAGCAGCGGGCATAAAGCTCAACTCTAAAAACGGTTTCATGCCTATCTTCAACAGGAAATCTAAAATCGAATCCATATTGGCAAAGCAATAATACAGCTCTCCAGTACGTTCGTCGGCTGTGACTACGCTCATATCATCGTTGAACAACCCATGAAAACGGACATATTGAAATCCCATTTCCCGATGAACTTTGGCGATTTGTTGCCGCCAATCCTCACGTAATGCCGTGTAGGCGTGGCAGGAACCGACACATTTTTCCCAAAAATGAGGCAGAACACCTCTTGGCGAATCCGGATCAACTGTAAATGTTAACATCCGTGAGTTCCTCCTAAGCTTTCAAGCCGGACATTTTAATGCCCTGGACAAAATATTTCTGGCAAATAAAGAACAAGAGCAAAACCGGCAGCAGAGTGATCACCGAAACGGCCATCATCATACCAACCTGCATATTGCCATAGCTACTTTTGAAAAACTGAAGGCCGATGGCAATCGTATAGTTTGGCTGAGAATTGAGATAAATCAGCGGCGTAAAAAAATCATTCCAGTTATACACCAGGGACATGACACCCACCGCAATGATGACCGGTTTGACGGCCGGAAGCATGACTCGGATAAATAATTGAAAGCTGTTAGCGCCATCGATGGAGGCAGCTTCGTCTAACTCTTTTGGAAGGCTTTTGAAAAACTGCATAAACAAGAAGATGTTAAATGCGCCGCCGCCTAACCAAGCCGGGATAAACAACGGCCAGAAAGTATCAATCATACCCAATTTGTTATATAACATATATTGCGGGATTAAAGTGACCTGAGCCGGCAGCATCATGGTGCCCAGCATCACCGTTATCAGCAGGCCCGACAGTCTGGCTTTATATCTGGAAAAGCCAAACGCAACCACTGCGGAGGAGAGCACTGTGCCGATAGTGCATATAAGGGTGACGAAAATACTATTCTTTGTAAAAGTAGTAAAATCGGAATACCCCCATCCTTGCAGATAATTTTGACACGTAGGGCTCTTGGGAATCAACGTGGGAGGCATGGCAAAGACTTCTGAAAGTCCTTTAAACGAAGTGGACACCATCCATAAAAACGGGAAAATGCTGATCACGGCGGCGACGATCAGGATGATATAGGTGATCGCTGGGCTAACCGATTCCCTTGTCTTCATGGACTTATTTTTCGGTATTTCTATAACTTGACTGGACAAACGTTTTCCCTTCTTCCGTTTTGATTTATGAATCGTAGTTCACCCATTTTTTAGCGGACTTTTGGATAACAAGCGTAATCATCATGATCACAATGAACAATATCCAGGCCACCATGGATGCATACCCCATTTTTCCATATTCGAAGGCATTCTTAAACAAGTGCATACTCATGGTATAAGTCGAATTGAGGGGGGTTCCGTGGCCATCAGTCAATATGTAAGGTTGTTGGAATATTTGAAATGCAAAAATATTGGTCACGATCAGGTTGAAATAAATCGTAGGGGTGGCCAAAGGCAGCGTAATTTTAAAGATACAATTCAATTTACTTGCGCCGTCGATATAAGCACTTTCATAATAGGAGGGCGGGATATCCTGAATTCCAGCCAGCATAATGATGATATTATTTCCGATGCTCCATAAAGAAAGAATTACGATCGATACCATCGCCATATGGGGATCTCCAAGCCAGTTGGGGCCATGGATACCAATCAGGGATAGGATATAATTAATCAGGCCGTAATCTTTATTAAAGATCCAGCCCCATAAAACAGTAACCGCGACACCCGAAGTGATGTATGGCAAGTAAAATGCGGTGCGGAAAAATCCCGGGAGTTTAATTTTTTGGTTTAGCAATAATGCAATCACAAATGCCAAAATCAAACTGGATGGAACAAACATAATCACATAATAAAGGGTGTTTCCAAACGATTTCAAAAAAATCGGATCTTCTTGAAACGCATAGACCCAATTTGCAACGCCATTGAATTTACCGGCCCCGGTCAAGCCGGTGTCGGTGAACATCAGCCAAAATGAATATAAAATGGGATATAATGTTAAAACCAAAAAGCCGACGAGCCACGGACTGGTATATAGATAAAAGCTATGAGCATCCTGAATGCCTTTACCCGAACGCCTTTTCTTATTCATACCCGCTCACCTCTTTACGAATTGTCAATTCTATATCGGTATTCCTGATAAACTTTGCTTTGAATCCAACGGGTTAATGATTGCCCAAAGAAAACTCCGGATTATTGGTAGCAAAAAAGGCGCAGAAATTTGAGACCTTCAAATTCCCATGCCTTTTTGCTATTCCATCAAACTTATTCCTTAATATTCAGTTTTTTAAATGCTTGCTCAATTAAGGGAAAATATTTCTGTTGCGCTTCGGTGCCGGTCTTTCCCCCGACGGTTACATACTGCCACATCTGAAGCCATAAGTCACCGGCTGTTGCCAGCGTGCCGCCAAACAGGTTAAGCTGGGAAGTGGGCATGCCTTGCAAGTATTTTGCGTTAGGAACACTGCCATACGTAGTTTTGGCATAAACGGTTTCAGCAATTTTCTTATTGGCCGGCATGCCGATTCGAGCGGTCACTTTGGCCATAGCGTTGTTTGCGTAACAAGCTTCTTTCAAGAATTGCCAGGCAGCTTCCTTATTTTTACTGGCGGCATTCATGGCATAACCGGTCGCAAAAGTGATATTGATGTTCTTCCCGGTACTTGAAGTTTTCGGAGGAAGTACGGCGTCCCATGGAAAGCTTTTACCGATTTCCCTGGATACTTGGCTGATCTCAAAGCCTCCCATGAGGTAAATGGCTGCTTTCCCTGCAACGAAAAGTTGTTCCCCCGGCATGGTTTTTTGGGCTTCATCACTTGGAATCGCGCCTTCTTTGATTAGCTTTCCGAATAAATCCAAGCCATCGGCGACCTCTTTGCTATCGACCAGGGCTTTGGAAAAGTCTTTGGTATAAGGCTGGCCGCCTTTGCAGATTAAGGCAAAGTTACGAAGCGCCCAATGGTTGACCATAAAGTAGGTATGGTTGACACCGGTGCCGGAAACAAATTTCGGAGCTATTTTAGCAAAATCATCCCATGTCCATTTATCCGTAGGATAAGGAACGCCGGCTTTGTCAAAAAGACTTTTATTATAGGCAAACACAAAGCAATTGGCCAGCAGCGGCAAAGAATCCAATTTACCGTTGGGCCGGGTATAACCGTTCATCATTCCTTTGACGGTTACTGTTTCAAGATCGATGTGATCTCTTTTGACATAGGGAGTTAGATTCTCCCAATATTTGGTCATCATTCCATAATAGTCCGGGGACATCTGCATAATATCAGCGGCAGTCCCGGCGGAATAAGCCGCTACGGATTTTTGATCCCAAACACTGTCGGCAGTCGGCAACACTACATGCGTGATTTTCAGTTCCGGGTGCTCCTTTTGAAATATTTGAACCATATCTTCCCTGGCTGCTTTTTCATCCCCGGCTCCCCAGGACCAAATGATCAGTTTACCGGAAAGCTTGGGGCCGACGGCTTTTCCGGCGCCGTATCCGGTGATCCCGCAAGCCAATACGCCAGCGAGAACAATCATCAATAACCTTTTTCCTTTCATTTAAATCCTCCCCCTTTTATTTTTTAGTAGTAAAAATCAGAATAGAATATTTTATCACCCCCCTATAATATTTTCACAGTTGGAATCGCAAAAATAATAGAAATCAGTTTTTTGTTTTCACCTTTAGCGATAATCAGTTCTTTCAAGATTGAAAGATGTTTTGGTTTATTTCATGCATTATGATAGCTCGTTTTACATTAACCGGTTAAGTAAAGAAAAAATAACTAATAATCCTTGTACTAGAAAGTCATATCACAAGTGACTACCGTGCTTTTATTTCATACATGGTGATATCTCATTTTAAGTTAACCGGTTAAGTAAAGAAAAAAATTTACCCTCCGATACTGGCACATGAAGATCTTTTCACAAGTTCAGTTTTATGCAATATAACAGTTTCCGGCACATCTTTGCCATTTATTAAACGAAAAAGAATTTCCGTTGCGTTTTTTCCCATTTCCTCAATTGGCTGCCGAATGGTTGTTAACGGCGTTTGAACAACAGATGCCGCTTCAATATCATCGAAACCGATAATCGAAATGTCCTCCGGAACTTTGAATCCAGATTCTGTAATTGCCGCAATCGCGCCCATAGCCATTTGATCATTGGCGGCGAAAATGGCAGTAGGTCTGTCCTGCAGTTTCAAAAATTCAAGTGTGACCAGATACCCCCCGGTTTTAGTAAAATCGCCCTGGCCAACCCCTTTTTTTGGTAATAGAATATTATTTTCGTTTAACGCGCGGCAGAAACCTTTGAAACGGGATTTACTCTCAAATGAATTATATAGTCCGTGAATAAAGGCCATTTTTCTATGCCCAAGTTTGATCAAGTAACTACCGGCATTGTATCCCGCTTCTTCATTGTCCACATATACATTGTAAACGCTTTTATCAGCAACAAAGCAATCAATACAAACAAATGGCACCTTTTTTTGTTTTAAATAATTTATATGCTCCGCGGTTAGAGAAATACACACAAAAACTATCCCTTCCACTTGCCCACTGGTATAGAGATCAAACAACATCTTTTCTTTCTGAGGATTACCATGAGTGGAGCTGAGATTAAGCGTATAATCGTACTTGTTGGCAGTATTTTCGACTCCTTTAATAATTCGGGCAAAATACATATCACTAATCTCTGGAAGGACCAGGCCGACAATCCCGGTGGTTTTTCCAGCCAAGCCGCGAGCTATTACATTAGGCCGGAAACCATTCTCTTCAATTATTTTTAAAATGCGCTCCCGGGTTTCATCGCTTACTCCCGGCTTATTATTGATGACGTAAGAAACCGTGGCTTTGGTTACATTAGCCGCTTTGGCGATATCATTAATTGTAACAGACAAGTTAATTTACCTTCATTTCATATTCTTAACCGGTTAAGTAAATTATAAATTGTTTTACTTTTTTTGTCAATAAATCCGATACTCTCCCGCCAACATCAGCAGGCAAAAAAAGTAAAGGCAGTTATCATAGTAGCGGCGGACTCCTTTTCTCAGCGGAAGCTCCCAGAAATCCCTGACCCACTGAAGCCGGTATTTTCCCTTCGCAGCCAGGGAACCGGCGGCATTGGCGGCAATGATGGCCACAGGATGCATAGCGGGCTCGCCAAGGGGTTCACCCTGGACCGTGTAAGAATAATATTCTCCCAAAACCGTTCTTTCACTAAAAAAAGCTTGGAGATCATCCACTATCTCCCCTAATGATTCGTCCTTATGGAACCAAGCTGCGTCCAGACCGATATTCATGGCGACGCGATAGGCATCGGAATAAAATTGACCCTCATGGAACAATTTTTTAGGCGTACCGTCAAATTCAGCATATTCTGGCGCCATCCCCGTACCCTTGTCACAGGAAATATGTAAATAGCTACGGCTTGCTTCAGCGGCTTTTTGCCAGAAGGGCCTGTCCTGTTCATCGGCCAACAGCGCAAATAGTTCATAAAAATGCGGCAGATGATAGGAAGGATCCGAAAATGGTGTCTCCGGTACGAATTTGATATAGTGATTGTTTCGATCCCACATGGGCTCGCCGCCTTCAACAAGTTCAGCCTGATGAATACAGTGTCGCAATATATCTCTTGCCTGTATACTATAGTCGAAAGGCCGCTCACGGTCTCCCCATCTTTTGCCGGCAAAAAAGAGAGCCATGGCAAAGTATTCTTCCCCGTCCGGCGCCGGGCCCTCGGCGTTTTTTGTCCCGTCGAGCCCAACCGACCAGGCAAAATAGCCCTGGTATTTACCGCTACTCTGATACATATAGGTCTTAGAAAATAACCATAACCTATCAAAGATATCTTTTCGATCCATTTGTACAGCCATCATCATTCCATAACTCATACCCTCGGTACGAGCGTCATTATTTCCTGTATCCAGCATATAACCCATGTCATTGCCTTCATTACCTATTTCAAAATAAATTTTCTCCTCCATATCAAAAAACATTCTATTGAACGTATCCTTAATTTTCTCATCGATTTTATCTTGTGAAATACCGAGTTCGGTAAACAAATTTGGATATTTCCCAGTGTAAAATGCTCCTGTCGGCATTATCTCTCTCCTTCTCGACTAATTAATTATTTACTTGTAAAAGTGGGGTGAAAAACCCCAATTAACAGCCGCGCATTCATGTACCTCACCACTTTTTCATATTACCTCCGGATGGAGGCAACGCTCAGCCCTTTACTGCGCCGATGGTAACACCCTTAACAAAATACTTTTGCAAAAACGGATAAACTAACAAAATAGGAACTGAAGCAACCACTGTTATTGCCGCACGCATCGAAACCGGTGTCACCGTATCAACAAGCTGATTACCACCGAATATCGACGCCGCGGATCGATCCGTAGCCGAATTCATCGCCGAGGACAATAGTTTCATCATTTCATATTGGAGCGTGGTCAAATTGGTATTACTGGAACAGTATATAAATGTATCGAACCAAGAGTCCCATTGCCACACGGCACACCATAAAGCGATAGTCGCCAGCACCGGCTTGCAGCATGGCAAAATGATTTGAAAAAAGCAACGGAAGTGGCCGGCGCCATCGATATTAGCCGCCTCTACCATGCTTGATGGAAGAGTTTGGATATAGGATCGCATCACAATAATGTTAAAAACGCTGACCAATGTGGGCAGAATATATACCAGGAAATTATTGGTCATATGTAAGTCCTTCATCAGAAAATAATTGGGGATCAGACCCGCGGATACATACATCGTCACCAGAAAAAAGTAAGTTGCAAACTTCCGCCACAAAAACTCAGGCCGGGAAAGAACATACCCAACCAGGGCGGCGACAAGCAGACCTAAAGCCGTTCCCAGGAGGGTCCGTAATATCGAATTTACAAATCCAATGACCAACAGTTCATTCTTAAATACAGTTTGATAATTGTACAGTGAAAAAGCTCTGGGCCAAAACGTAATACCGCCTCGTAATGTATCCTGGGCATTGTTGAATGATACAGCAACGGTATTCCAGAACGGATAGAGCATCACGATAATGACTATCGACATCAGCAATGTATTGATGGTGTGAAATACTATCGGTTCCAATCTTTTACGCCTTATTTCGGTTCTTTCAGTCGCCATCTTGACTCCTCCTTACAGTAATGTACCTTCATCAAATTTCGCGGCTAGATGGTTTGTATAGGCAACCAGTCCAATCGATATCACTGATTTAAATATTCCGGCTGCGGTTGCCAATGAATAGTTTCCAAGCTGAATACCATATTTCAAAACAAATATATCAATGGTTTGGGAAACGTCAAGCACCAGGCCCCTGTTACCCGCCAAATATTGAAATTCATAGCCGTTCAACACCCATCCAATGTTCATAATCAAGAGCACCAAAATCGTTGTCCGAATTCCCGGGAGGGTAATATGCCACATTTTGGAAAAACGGTTTCCGCCATCGATTTCGCAAGATTCGTAGAGTTCTGGATCGATAGACGACATCGCCGCCAGATAAATAATGGAGTTCCAGCCGACTTCTTTCCATATATTCGCAAAGGTATTAACCCACCAAAAATACTTCGGGTCCCCCAACCATAAAATTGGTTTATGAATAATGCCGATACTCATTAACAGATTGTTTAATGTTCCATCGACTCCAGTCGAAAATAAGCCTTGAACCAAGGCGCAAACGATAACCCAACTCAAAAAATGAGGTAAATACGATATAGTCTGGGTAAAATTTTTAAATACTCGCACGCGCATTTCATTGAGTAATAATGCAAATCCGATGGCGCAAACAAATCCAAAAAGCAAGCTTAAAAGGGACATGCAAACTGTATTGCGAAAAGTTTGCCAAAAGATTGGATTCTGCAACAGAAACATAAACTGATCCAAACCCACCCATGATGATCCAAGGTATCCCTTATAAGGCAGGTAATTTTCAAAAGCCATAATCCATCCGGTCAAAGGTAGATAACAAAAAATAAAAGTTATAATCATACAGGGGATAATCATGATAAAAAGTTCTTTTTGGGCGACATATATTTTCCACTTATTCTCTCGTTTCGGTATTTTTGCCCTTAGTGTTTGTAATGCGGGATTATGATCACTCATCTCAGTCTCTCCCTTGTTGCATCAACATTATTGGAATCGATTACCGACAAAATAGTTTTCAGTTTAAAATAAATGATGGAGAGAGGATATCCTCCGCCTCCATCATTTGCTTTTAAACCAGTAAGATTACCTATTGAGTTATTTGCGCATTTTTTCCTTAATCAACTTATTGATCTCATCCAAGTAAGGCCCAGGATTGCCGGCTTTGAAATCAGCTAAAAACTTTTCCCATAAACTATCGTATTCACTGGGTTTAGCCATAATCAAACGTGGATAATACTTTCTGGTAACATCGTTCATCGCGGTATTCGCTACCTTCGCCGCGCTTCCATCTTCGATCGGTATAGCCCACACCGGATAATACGGCGGGCGTTTAACAGGCGGGGAGAGTATCTGCGCCGGATAATTAATCTTTAAAGACGTTAGGAATTTAATATCATACTCTGACTGAGATGCCTTGTATTCGGCGGCAGAGTCAGGAGCCCCGCACGGACTCCCGTCTGCATAAAGCCCTTGCCACTTTGGAGAGTAATTCCATAGGGTATTGCCAGTCAGATCACGCTGTTTGGCGGTATCCCGAGTCACCGCACGACGCGCTGGTGTAAGAATCTTATCATTTTTACCGTATTTTTTATAATCCTTACCTTCTACACCCCATTGTAAATAGTTCTGAACATCCCGCCGCAGTAAATAGTTGAAGAATTCCAGCAAACGCTCTGGATTCTTGCATTTTTTTGAAATCCCAATGCCATTGATTCCAGGGACAATTCCGTTTGGGGCATCGAGATAACTATCCTTTACGCCGGGATTGGCGATGGGAACCGAAACATAAGTTCGATTATATTTTTTATCCGATTTCAATACGTTTTCGGCGGTATATCTGAAGTCCCAGTACTGATCAAACATACCAAGCACCGCTCCGGTTGATATTCCTGAAATATATTGGTCATAGCTTTCGGTAAAACTCTCTGGTTCGATAATTCCTTTATTAAATTCTTCATTTAGCTTTTTATAATAAGTTTTGGCAGTATTGGTATTTTGGTAGAAAGATGCAGCATAAGTTTTCGGGTTAACATAAACATCCCCGTCATTGCTGGCGCCCATCAGATGCTGGGCCGGATTGCGCAAACAAAAGTCCCTCCAGCCGTCACACAGCACTTCATAACCGATCGTCTTTACACCATCGATCGTTGGATGCTTGGCTTTATACTTTTCAATCATATTAAAGTATTCATCAATGGTATGAGGTACTTTATAACCGTTCTCTTCGATGACAGCCTTCTGCATGAAGAACCCGGAAGCAGGATTCTCAAAGATCGGCATCGTCGTGCTGGCGTTATAGATTTCTAGAGTATAGATATGACCATCTTTTGAAGTCATATACTTTTCAAACGGAGAATATAACGCATTCAAATTCGGATATTTTTTGAGTTTGGTTTCAAGGGGAATAAAGGCGCCCGCATCTATTAATTTGGTATTCTGGTCGCCGCAGAAAATTGCATCCGGATAATCCTCGCCTGCAATCATGACGCCAATCTTTTGAAGCAAATCGCCGACCAGAAATTCATAATCAATTGTAACTCCCGTCAATTCGGTTATTTTCTTTAAAACCGGATTGTTCTTGGCGGGAACGATGCCCGGGTCACGCACAAAAAT
>DNPQ01000548.1 GCA_003501335.1 Bacillota bacterium | reverse complement strand
ATATCTTTTCAATATCCTTCCAGCCCATGATTAATTTTAGCAGTTTCGTTACAACTTTCAGAGCATTTTTCCTACTATAACGTATTATATTCTGATCTTGGAGGAAAAATGGAAAAATACCCGAATTTAAATAGTTGATAGAAACATTTCTGTTTGAGGAGCGAACATGTCAAAATTTGAAAAATTAAAATTTGATCAGGTTAAGACCTATCATATCAGTGAACGGGAAAATAAAGTTGAAAAATCCAAGTTTGCAACGGCTCTCAACCGAAAATCAACTCTAGAAGAATATTTGGAATCTTTGCCGGATATTTTGATGGGCAAAGAATTCAAAGAATTTGTCAGCCATTTTCGTACGGCCATTCGAGAAAAAAATACCGTGATTTGGATGATGGGAGCCCATGTCATTAAATGCGGTCTCAGTCCTTTAATTATCTCACTGATTAAGCGAAAATATATTTCCCATGTCGCCCTCAATGGCGCCGGCGCAATTCACGATGTGGAAATCGCTATGTGGGGAAACACCAGCGAAGATGTGGCCAAAGGGCTTAAAGACGGATCGTTTGGAATGTGTCAAGATACGGCCGAATTTATCAATTTAGGTTTGAAAGAAAATTTTCATAATGAATTGGGTTACGGGGAATTGCTTGGAGAAAAACTGTTGAATAAACAGGCACCCTATTCTGAATTAAGCATTATCGCCAATTGTGTTAAAGCAGGTGTACCGATATCCGTCCATCCCGCCCTAGGGACAGAAATTATTCAACAACATCCGAGTCTAGATGGAGCTTCATTTGGTGAAAAAGCGTTACTGGATTTCCAAGTCTTTGCAAATTCATTATCCAAATTAAAAAACGGCAGTATTGTTCTCAATGTAGGATCGGCGGTAATCTTACCAGAAGTTTTCTTAAAAGCTCTTACCGTTGTGCGAAATTTAAATTTCCCGGCTTACAATTTTCATACTGCAGTTTTTGATATGAACCGTCATTACCGGCCGACAGTCAATGTCCAAAACCGCCCGACAATGGATGGCGGAGACGGATACTACTTTATCGGTTACCATGAAATTATGTTACCCTTGTTAATCGGTTTAATGTTAGAATAATCACAGGCAAACTTAATTTTACAGCTCATTTTTCAATATCCAGGTTGCCGCATCCAATAAATCTTTAGCCCGATAATCCGCATTTGTATGCGGATTATTTTTGCCATAACCGGTCGCAACTAAAATAGCAGCTTTGGCTCCAAAGTTCTTTCCAAAATCGACATCAACTTCTTTGTCGCCAATCATATAGCTATGATTCAAATCAATATCGAATTCTTTTTGAGCCTGCAAAGCCAGGCCAATCTGCGGTTTACGGCAATCACAATCAATATTAAAAGGAGCTATAATTCCGCCCGGATAATGCGGGCAATAGTAAATACTGTCAACCGCAACTCCATCAACAGCAAGCAGCAAGTTCATTTTAGCATGAACTTGCTGTAGGGTATGGATATCAAAATAACCTCTGGCGATTCCGGATTGATTGGTAACAATTACAGTCAGAAATCCTTTTTCCTTCAATAGCTTAACGGCTTGTGCGGCTCCAGGAAAAAGTTTTACCTGCTCCGGATCCTTTAAGTAATTACATTCTTCAATAACTGTTCCATCCCGATCTAAAAATACCGCTTTATGCATACCCTATATCACCTGAAGTTTATAAGATCAATTCAATGATTCAATTGATTAAACTTTTTTACCAAAAATCCTGGATTCAACAATTTCACACATAATATGGCCAATCGTTATATGAGCTTCTTGAATGCGGGGTGTGTCCGAAGAGGGAACATTCATTAAATATTTTCAAATGTCCTTAAGCCGCCCTTTTCAACGGTGAATCCTATGGTAATCATCACCAACTCATTGGCAACTTCAATCGCTTTGACAATATTCTTGGAGTTACCTGATGCGGAAAGACCAACCAATATATCTCCAATTTTACCGAAAGCTTTGACCAGCCGACCATAGATTTCATCAAATGAATAATCATTCGCAATTGCCGTTAAATACGATGTATTAACATGTAAAGCCTCAGCAAAAAGCGGGTCGCGGTCTCAATAAAATCTGCCGGAATATTCGGCCCCACCAAATGTTGGGCATCGGCAGCGCTGCTGCCATTTCCACAAAAGAGTACTTTATGGCCGCTTTAAAAGGAAGTCGTCATTTCAATGGCTACCTGGTTAATAACTTCTAAAAATTCGTGACTTTGAAGTGTTTTTTGTTTTACTTGGATTGAGCGGTTCAATGCATCAACGATTTTGCCCATCAACACTCCAAAAATGATTATCGTTATTAAAGGGGTTTAATGGTTTATAATTTAAACCTTTTTAATGATCTTTTACTTTATGGATCAATTGTGTTGTTGAATACCCTTCTACGAAGGGCAAAATTATAGTTCTACCAGCAAATTCTCTACCCACAACCTCAGGGATTTGATAGTCGCCGCCTTTTACGAGAATATCGGGTTTAATTGCTTTTATTAACTGGTATGGAGTTTCCTCGTTAAATAGAATGACATAATCCACCGATTTCAAATTAGACAAGATAAAAGCCCGATCATTCTCATGATTCAGCGGCCTGTCATCACCTTTTAATAATTTCACCGAATGGTCACTATTCAGACCAACAATTAAGATATCGCCTAATTTTTTGGCTTCATTAAGATAAGAGACATGACCCCGGTGCAAGATATCAAAACAACCGTTTGTGAATACTACCTTTTTCTGTTTGTATTTTAAGTCATTGACAATCCCTGTTAAATAGTCCAAAGTGACGACTTTTTGATTCTGGTTCAAGGCCAAATCTTGATTCAGCTCGTCATATTCAATCGGTTCGGTTCCAAATTTGCTTACCACGATTCCGGCTGCTTTATTGGAAACAGTCGTAGCATCTTTTAAAGTCATGCCGCTTGCCAGGGCCACAGATAAAGTCGCAATGACAGTATCACCGGCACCCGATACATCATATACTTCCTTGGCTTCAGTTGACATATGTACAGACTGTTCTTTGGTAATTAAAGTCATTCCCTTTTCGGAACGGGTGACCAATAAATTGTCAATCCGGTAATTATTTAAAACAATTAAACCATTATCGACAACTTCTCCGTCTTCATTCTTGAGATCCTTCCCGACAACCTCGCCAAGTTCTTTCAAATTAGGGGTAATCATGGTCGCTCCATTATATTTATCCCATTGTTTGCCCTTGGGGTCAACAATGACCGGAATATTTTTCTGGGCGGCTATTTTAAAAACAAACTGGCATAACTCAAAAGTACAAATGCCCTTCCCATAATCTGAGATTACCACGATATTGACTTTTTCAATGATATCCTGAATATCTTTTTTAATTTTTTCAATAATTTTATTTTCCGGTTCTTTTATTTCTTCAAAATCCAGCCTGACGATTTGCTGATGTTCCCCAATGACCCGCATCTTGGTAATCGTCGGTTCATTGGTTTGGGTTAAAATAGGCTTCACATTGGACCTAACGAGTAAATCGGATAAAATATCTTTATTTTCGTCCTTCCCGGTAATTCCCACTAAATAGGCCGTTGCTTTTAAATGAGTGATATTTTTCGCCACGTTGGCAGCTCCACCCGGTGAAAATTTATTTCCAGTCACTTTAACGATGGGAATCGGCGCCTCCGGGGAGATCCGGTTCACTTTTCCATAATAATACTTATCTAAAATAAGATCTCCGATAATTAAAACAGAGACTGCAGAAAAATTGCATTGAAGCATGGCCTTGTAACCTCTATTATTTTAATGTAATTCGCAAACATCATTAATAAAGAACCTGATGGCGTCAAAATTTGATCTTTGTCGGCCATAATGAATGCATCCATAACCACTCCCTAGGATGTTTTTGTACGGCATCTTGGATTAGACTCATGAACAATGCGATATTATCATGTAAATCCTGCTTATAATCGCCTGAATTCTTTAATTGAATTTCTTCAGATATAACACCTACATACTGATTGATTCCCTTCCTGTAAATATAACCAAAAAAGGCAGGAGTCCCCGTCCGTAGTGCAAACTCCGCTGCACCAGGAGGAATGGATGCCTTTCTACCAAAACATTCAACTTTAACCCCGTGTCCGCCGGCATCCTGATCAATTAAAAAAGGAACAATTTCGTTTCTTTTAAAAGCGTCAATTATTGGCCTTAAAAAACCTTTATTGGGGATTGTTTTCATGCCAATGGCATGCCGCTTTTCATTAATTAATTCATCAAATGACGAATTAGCCTGGGTTTTGACCACCGGGCTTAACGGGTAACCATACACTGATAAAGCCATCCCTAAAAGCTCCCAATTGCCAAGATGACCCGTAACCATAACCGCACCCTTTTTCTTGGCAAGAATTTTTTTTAAATTTTCTTCTCCTTCGATGGTAACCAGCCTTTTTATTTGGGCCCCAGTTCGAGTTGAATAATATAAAAACTCGCTTCCAACGATCCCTAAATTTTCCCAGGCTTTTTTAGCTAACAAATAATCATCGTCCACATTTGTTAAAAAACCCCGTTCCCGGGCATTACGGATGTTTTCAATCGTCAAAAGACGTCTGGGTTTTAATAATCTAAAAGCCAATGAACAAATAGTCTTCCAAAACCAACGGCTCCAGGAAAACGGCAAAACTTTAATTAAAAAAAGAATGCCTCTAAAAAAAATCTTTTCTAGCCTAGTACCAAATCTTGATTTGCTGTTTGACACTTTGATTACTCCTATCGAATTCACAAACGAAATTCTTCAAGTTATTTATTTTCTTCTAACAATACTACAGCCATAGCTGCTATCCCTTCACCGTTTCCCGTAAAACCCAGGCCCTCGGTGGTTGTTGCCTTAATATTCATTCCTGTCTTATTAAGAATCCCAATTGCTTGACACAGCTTCTGTTGCATCAAAGGAATATATTCAGCAAATTTCGGTTTTTGGGCAATAATCGTAGCATCTATATTGGCAATCTGATATCCAGCTTCCCGGACCATCTTTAAAACGATTTGCAGCAGTTTAATACTATCAACGCCTTCAAATTCGGGATCGGTATCGGGAAAATGCCGGCCAATATCGCCCGCACCAATAGCCCCCAATAAGGCATCAATAATAGCATGAACCAATACATCAGCATCGGAATGCCCTAAAAGTCCCAGTTCATAAGGGACAGTCACTCCACCCAAGACCAAGCGCCTCTCCGGCACTAGTCGATGAACATCAAATCCCTGTCCGACTCGCACTTTGTCGCCTCCTAAGAATAGTATCTGCCATTATCAAGTCTTCCGGAGTCGTAATTTTAAAATTTTCGTATGAACCTTTCACTAATTTAACTTGATATCCGCAATGTTCAACGATTGAACAATCATCGGTAAATTTACGATCTAACGCGGCAACCTGGCGATAACAATCACAAAGCAAATTAAAATCAAAAACCTGAGGTGTCTGCATAGCATATAAGGTTGAGCGATCCAGGGTTTTAGAAACAAAACCTTCTGAATCAATCTGCTTTATCGTATCCTTGACCGGAACGGCTATTCCTACCGCATTATAAATCAGACATTGCTCAATGGCAATATGAATCAATTCGGGAGCTATCAAAACCCTGGCAGCGTCATGAACAAGCGCCAACCGTTGATGGGTTTCCCATCCCAGCCAATTTTGTAAAAAAGAGAGACAATTTTCAACGGAATTCTGGCGTTCAGCCCCACCAAGCACCAAAGAAAATTTGGCAGAATCTAAATCTTGATTCTTCCGAATAAAATCTTTGACTTCTTTGATTTCATCTGGGTTTACCGCCAATACAATATGATTAATAAATGTAAGATTCTGAAATAGTATTGTAATATGTTCCAAGATGCTTCGGCCGCCCAACTGCAGCCAGATTTTGTTGGTTCCGGCATGCATCCTTTGACCTATCCCCGCTGCTGGAATAATGGCGACCACTTGATAAGTTTCCATTTTTTCACCTTTATTAATTAAATTCCAGCTTTGATAGAAACAATCCTGCAAAATACTATAAAAAAAAGTGCCCTTCGGCACTTTTAGGAGCTTTCTTTTACCGCTAAATATTTAGCCTTGGCAAAAATCATTCGTCCCGCCGAAGTCTGTAAGACACTGGTGACCAAAACCTCTAAGTCGATTCCAATGAAACTTTTCCCTCCTTCGACTACAATCATCGTGCCGTCTTCCAGATAGCCGATTCCCTGGCCTAATTCCTTGCCATCCCGCAAAACCCGGACCAACATTTCTTCGCCCGGAAGGACGGCCGGTTTAATAGCATTGCACAAATCATTAATATTAAGGACCTGAACTCCATATAATTCAGCCACTTTGTTAAGATTAAAATCATTGGTCACTACTTTGGCTTCAATCTCTTTAGCCAAGCGTAATAACTTGGTGTCGACCTCAGTAAGTTCTTCATAATCACGGTCAA
>DNPQ01000359.1 GCA_003501335.1 Bacillota bacterium | reverse complement strand
GAGTCGATGTAGACAAAATTGTTACATGGGATGATTATGTAGCGGCTGGGAAAAAAGTTGTGGCAGCCACCGGGAAACCGATGACTACTATCGAGGTTACCGACCAGTGGACCTACTATCCTCTGATCAGCCAGATCGGATCCGATATTTTTGACAAAAAAGGTAATGTAATTTTGGACAATCTGACCAACGTAAAAGTTCTTCAATTCCTAAAAGATATGATTTACAAAGAAAAAATCGCCATTCCTGCACCCGGCGGTTTCCATCATTCTGAAGAATATTGGTCATTTATGAATAAGGGCGGCGCAGCCTCACTGTGGATGCCAATGTGGTATATGGGACGTTTTACCAGTTATATGCCGGATTTAAAAGGCAAAATCATTATTCGTCCGTTACCGGTTTGGACCAAGGGAGGCAGACGTTCGGCAGGTATGGGCGGTACCGGTACTGCAATTACTGTTCAAAGTAAGCATAAAGATTTGGCGCTTAAATTGTTGGCTGATGCTAAATTATCCAGAGAAGGTTCCATCAAGACCTGGACGATTTTAGGATTTGATCCGCTACGATGGGATGTTTGGAGTGATCCGGCAATGAAGGCCTCCAATCAGTATACCGAGTATTTCGGTAAAAATATCTTTAATATATTGACTCAAGTTAAAAATGAAATCGGGCCTACGGTGATTACGGAAAAATATCCGATGGCAATTGATCTTATAAAGAAAAATGTTGTATTTAAGGCACTCAAGGAGCAAAGCCAAACTCCGGAACAAGCTTTAAAAGAAGCCGCCAATGAATTGAGAAAAGCGCAATAAAAGGCGGATAGTAGTATTCAATTCATTTAGCAGTTAAAATAATTCATCGAAAAGGGCTGTAAAAGAAAATTGCTTCATGCTTCATCCCCATAAATTACAGCCCTTTTATTATAAAATCATACGGAATGATTGCTTTTTAAGCGATAAAAAGGCAGGTCGAATTCGATGATCAATGCAAATCGAAAGAGTTTAAAACAGTATTTAAATTCAACCAAAGTTGTTCCTTATCTATTTGTAGCTCCTTTTATAATTTCCTTTTTTTTAGTCTATCTGTACCCCTTTATTTCGACGATACAAATGAGTTTTCAAAGAATAGCCGGTTTTGGCGATGTAACCTTTATTGGCCTCGAAAATTATCAAAGACTATGGAATGAACATTTTGGGAATGCCCTATCGACAACCGCCCAATATACGTTGTGGACGATTTTGATACTGGTCCCTTTGCCAATTATATTAGCTGTGATTTTAAATAGCAAAACCACCAAATTTAAGAATTTATTCCGATCCGCTTTTTTTATCCCGGCCTTAACTTCCGTTATAGTGGCTGGAATATTTTTCAGGTTTGCCTTTGGAGAGCAAGCTACTACCTTGGCAAATATGATCATTGGTGCTGTTGGATTGAAACCGATAACCTGGCTTCAATTAAAAGTTCCGGCCATGTTTACCCTGGTTACTCTTTGTACATGGCGCTGGCTTGGTGTCAATATTGTTTATTTTTTATCGGGTCTGCAAGGCATTCCTGATGAACTCTATGAAGCGGCGGAGATCGATGGAGCCAATGCGTGGGATAAGTTCCGGAGGATCACGGTTCCGAATCTGAAACCGGTAATTATCTATGTGACGACCATTAGCATTTATGGCGGATTTTCGATGTTCGCTGAAAGCTACGCGATATGGAAAACTGCCACTCCGGGCGATATCGGAATGACCATGGTATTATACCTTTATCAACAAGCTTTTAATAATTTTGATATGGGGTTTGCCTCAGCTATCGGGATTACATTGGTGTTTATTGTGATGGCGGTTAGTTTGATCCAACTCAAGCTGTTTGGATTTTTCAAAAAGGATAGTGATTGATAATGAAAAATGAGGAAATCCTAACCAGGAAATTGATGCAGGGGAAAGGAAAAACTCCGGGTCCAAAGCGGGGTGTAACAATTTTATCCTTTCTGGTATTAACGTTATTTGCTATATTTACTTTAGCCCCCTTTTACTTTATGTTGGTGAGTTCATTTAAACCGGGTTCAGAGATGTTTCGAAATGGAATTACTTTTCAGCTTCAACCGGAAAAAATGACTCTTAAGAATTATATCGGGCTTTATAGCGGACAAGGCGTCGTTTATTTGCTTTGGTTTAAAAATAGTATTCTGATTACGGTTATCCAGACTACTGTTGCTGTGATTTTAAGTGCTATGGTTGGTTATGGATTAGCGGTTTACCAGTTTAAAGGCAGAAATTTAATTTTTATTGCCGTTTTGGTTGTGATGATGGTTCCGATTGAGATATTAATATTACCCCTTTATCAGCTTACTATTTCTTTGCGAATCATTGATACTTTTGCGGGAGCCATTTTACCGTATGCCGTACCGCCGGTTGCAATTTTTTTCTTCCGGCAATTTGCCGTCGGCCTTCCGAAAGAATTGATTGATTCGGGACGAATTGATGGCTGCTCTGAGTTTGGAATCTTTTTTAAATTGATGACACCGATTATGAAACCGGCTTTCGGGGCGATGGTCATATTGCAAGCCATGGGGAGCTGGAATGGTTTTGTTTGGCCAATTATCGCCCTTCGTTCTTCTGAGAAATTGACGTTACCGATAGGATTGGCTTCGTTGATGACCCCCTATGGTAATAATTATGATATGTTAATGGCTGGAGCCGTGGTTTCAGTGATACCGATTGTGATTATTTATTTGTTCAACCAAAAATCCTTTATTTCCGGATTGACGGTTGGCGCGATTAAAGGATAATCCATGCAGTTACTGGCATACCCGGGCCCAAAAACTAACATGGAATCCCGATGGTACTCCAAAATTCGGAGTGCCGGTTGCTGATAAAGGCCCAAATAATTTCAAAGCTTTCGAATACTTTTATAGAAGAGACATTATACCGCCGTTATTGCAGATAATTTCAACCCAAAACGGTGGTATTTTTGTTTGATCAAAAAATAGGGTCTTTCCAATTTTATAAACACCACGTTATGATAGCCTCAAGGGTAAATTTCCTAGCGTAATTGCTTTCCATAAAGCCTCAAGAAGGTATAAAATATGTTCAAGAGGTTAGGTTATGATGAATTTACTTTCGCCATATGTTCCAGCGGAGTTGAAATTAAAACTGAGAACCTTTTTTACCATCCGGAACATCAGGATACAGGCCCGGCTTATTCTATTGTTTCTTTTGTTATCCCTGGTACCGATGCTGGTTACCAGTCTTTTTTCGTATCAACAATCAAGCAGGGCCATTGAAGACAAAATCAATACCTATTCCCGGCAGGTTGTGAATCAAGTCGCTCAAAATATTGAAGCGGAAATGACTCGGCTTGAAAATGACACCATTGACGTTGGATTTTCAGAAATCGTTCAGAATACTTTGGTTAATTACGGCAGGCTAGGCCAATGGGAGGCCTTGAACGACCAAGATATTATCCGGGATATGATGGTAAAAAAGTTTACTTTTAATGATATCACGGATGTAGTGTTATTTACAAAAGAAAATAATACAATTAATGCTTTCGGTGATACTGGTTTTAAGTTGAATATGAAACCAGCTTTCCAAAATCATTTGTTGCAAGAAGTTGAAAGCAGCAATGGGGTACCGGTCTGGATGGCAATGAGTCCTACGGAAGTATCACCGAAAGTTGCCCGGCTCTATCCGGATGAAAACGATCGGAATGGTATTATAGTCGGTAAAGCCATTCGAAGTTTGTATGAAGGTGATTATATCGGCGCAGTGGTAATCCGGATCCGGGAGGACTTTTTTTCCGATGTTTACCAAGATATTGATATCGGAAAAGGTTCGGAGATATTTATTCTCGATAAGCAGGGCGTGGTCGTTTCCAGCCGCACGGATGAGATTCCTTTTAAAAAGCCTTATCAAGAAAAGTCCCTTATTAAGTTGCTGCGGGAAAATGAAAGGAACGGCAGCAATGTTTTTAGTTTACGAATCAAGAAACATCCTTATTTGGTGGCTTACGCACCCATCAATGATGCAGGCTGGTATGTAGTTAGTACCATTCCTTACTCTTATCTGAATTTGGAAACGAGGAAAATACGGAATCGAATCATTTTTATGGGTATCGGCTGTTTTTTATTGGCGGTATTCCTATCGGTTATCTTTACCCGGAGTATTTCGGAGCCATTGAATAAATTGATAAAGGCAATGAACGAGGTCAAAACGGGTAATTTTTCGATCCGGGTGACGGATAACAATCAGGATGAAATTGCTGAAGTAACTCGCAATTTCAACATCATGATCGTAGAGATCAATAAATTATTGGAAGACATTAAACATAAAGAAACGCAAAAAAGAAACGCCGAATTAAAAGCATTACAAGCACAGATTAACCCGCATTTTCTTTCCAATGTGCTGAATACTGCAAAAATGCTGGCCTCCGCTCAGAAAGCTGAAAATTTGGAATCGTTGCTTTCATCGTTGATTCAATTATTGCATATAAGCATGGGTAAAGAAGAGGAGTTCATTACGGTAAGCAAGGAGATCGAATATTTAAAAAATTATCTCAATATTTTAGAATTCCGTTACTATCATAAGTATCAAGTCAGTTTTGAAATTGAGACTGAAATCAATGAAAATAAGCTACCCAAGTTTCTATTACAGCCTATTTTGGAGAATTCGATTATCCACGGAATCGGTCCTAAAAAAGGGGAAGGCGCTATCGTCGTCAAAGGCTTTCGTTATGAAAAAAATATGATTTTCACCATTACCGATGATGGGATTGGGATGACACCGGACATTCTCCATAAAGTTTTTCAAGAGCACGATATTTCTGAAGACCATTTTTCCGGCATTGGTATCCGAAATGTTCAGGAGCGGATTCAGCTTTACTTTGGAGAAGAGTATGGACTTAGAATCGATAGTAGTTCAAACCATTATACGATTGTGGAAATTACATTACCGATCATCAGGTGAGGCGAACTAGAAATGCTGAAAGTATTAATTGTTGATGATGATATTTTTGTTTATACAAATTTGAAAGAATTAATACAGTGGGAAAAAGAGGGCTTTGTTTTATGCAATGCTGCATTAAACGGGATGGAAGCGATTCGTCTGATCGAAAAAGAAGCCCCTGATATAGTAATTACCGATATCAATATGCCGGGGATGAATGGAGTCTCGTTAATTCAATTCATCCAAGAGCATCATCCCCAGATTAAGGTGCTTGCGTTAAGCGCTTATGATGATTTTGAGTATGTCAAACAAAGTCTTAAAATGGGCGCCGCTGATTATATTTTAAAACATACATTGACTGCTGAAGTGTTACTCAATGCTTTGCATTCTTTAAGGGAAACCATTACGGACAAAAAACAGGAAGATGAGACCCATCAAAGGTTGGAAGAACAAATCCAAACCGGGAGGCAGGTTTTACAACAAAAATTTATTCGAACCCTGCTTCAGGGAGGTATGAAGGACGTTACCGGTATTGGGCGGAAAATGACAGATTTAAATATCAATCTGGGTCTGCGAAATTTGGTGGTTGTTGCCGGGGAAATAGACGATTATATAACTTTGGAAGCCAAATTTACGGCCGAGGAAATTAATACCCTCATGAAATCGATGATGGATATGTCGTCGGAAATATTTAGGGATAGCGGGAAGGCTATCCTTTCGATGGTAGAAGAAGGGAAATTTGTAATCATCTTTTCATTCGATGATTTGCACAGTAATCAAAACATTTATAATCAAGTTTTCGGCATATTGATGCGCATCAAAACCACAATTAAGCGCTATTTAAATATTACGGCCTGTTTTGGTCTGGATGGAATTTGCGATGATATTGTCAATGTGAGTCAATATTATGTAAATGCGGAAAAGCTTCTAAGTCAGAGATTCTATGAAGGAAAAGACCGTATCTTCCATGATTCTTCGGTTGTTAGAACCAATAATAATCTTCAAATACTCGGCATCAAGGAAGAAAAGAACATTTTGCAGTGTATTACATCTCTACAGAGAGATTTATTAACAAATTGTATCAATGATATCTTTGAAAAAATTCAACAATATCAACCGGGCCTTAGTTCAACTAAAATGATCTTGATTACTCTTATCAATATCGCCAATAAGATTATCAGGGATTCCGGTATCGACAATACGCGTATTTTTGGCGATATCAATGATCCGTATGAATATTTGAACCAGTTTGGGACCATCGCGG
>DNPQ01000219.1 GCA_003501335.1 Bacillota bacterium | reverse complement strand
CCGTCGCACATCACGATGATCCGGTCGCTGATCCCCATGATTTCAGGCATCTCCGACGAAACGAACAACACGCCGATTCCTTGTTGCTTCAGCTCATTCATAATATTATAAATTTCAACCTTGGCGGCAACGTCAATCCCCCGGGTCGGCTCATCAAAAATGACCACCTTGGAATTACGGGCCAGCCATTTCGCGACAACGACTTTTTGCTGGTTACCGCCGGAAAGGCTGGCGGCGTCATTCTCAGGACTCGCTAACTTGATGTTCAGGCTGGAAACCGCTTTTTCGATCATTTCGGTTTCCTTTTTTTTGTTGACAACGCCCAAACGATTACAGAGAATATCTAAATTCGGCAGCGCAACATTTTCCTTGATGGACAAACCGGTGCACAGACCGTCTTTTTTACGATCCTCCGGTGCAAGCACCAGTCCGACTTTAATGGCATCCATCGGGCAGTTAATGGTAACTGGTTCTCCGTTTATAAGAATTTCTCCCGTATCCTTTGGATCCACCCCGAAAATCGCCCGGGTGGTTTCAGTACGTCCCGCTCCCATCAAACCTGCGATTCCGACGATTTCTCCCTCATACAAATCGAAGCTGATATCTCTGACCATTTTACCGGCATTAATGTTTTTGACCTCGAAGACTTTTTTGCCGCGCTTGGTTTTGACTCGCGGAAATTTTTCTTTAATTTCCCGCCCGACCATGTTGGTAATAATTTCGGTCATGGTGATATCCTTAAAATCTGCGCTGGTAATATATTTGCCGTCGCGCATGATGGTTACTTTGTCGACAATATACTGCAGCTCTTCCAAACGGTGAGAAATATAGACAATCCCGCAACCGCTCTTCTTTAATTCCCTGATGATGGCAAAAAGTTCATCGATTTCATTACTGGTTAAGGCGCTGGTAGGCTCATCCATGATCAGCACTTTGGCATTGGTGGACAGCGCCTTGACAATTTCCACCATTTGCTGTTTGGATACTGATAAATCTCCGACCACTGTCTGCGGATCAATGTCTAATTTTAACCGGTTTAACAGCTCACGTGCTTCCGCATTCATCTCTTTGTCGGACAAAATTCCGCCATGGCACTTTTCTCTGCCAAGGAAAATATTTTCGGCCACCGTAAGATGGGAACACATATTCAGTTCCTGATGAATAATGGCGACTCCTAAAGCCTGTGCCTTATGGGGTGTCATATCCCCCACCTGTTTACCGAAAATGCTGATTTCTCCACTATCACGCGTGTATACACCGGAGAGAATTTTCATAAGGGTAGATTTGCCGGCGCCGTTTTCCCCCAAAAGAGCCATTACTTCACCGGACTGTAAATAAAATGAAACATCGTCTAATGCTTTCACCCCGGAAAATGACTTAAAAATATGTTCCATTTTAACAATAAAATCGGCCATTCGATTCACCTGTCTTCAATCAATGGATTTGTTTTCAATTCGATAATTTAATTATAACAAAAAGTTAAAACTTGCGTATAGGGGGGTTTTTTGGAAATCAGGGTGCATTTTTTTGAAGTTTGTTTTTTCGGTATTCACTGAAAATTTCAGGCAGTTTGGGAAGCCCGTGCGCAGTCATTTACTGCTGTAAAGTTCATTAACTAATGAGCCGTTTTCCAAGACTAAAAAGCGATCCGCTATTAAGAGGGAATCGGAAAGGTTGACCGCTAGAATCAAGACCGCAATCTTCTTGTCCAAAAGCATTTTGATGAGGTTGCGTATTTGAAGGCGCATCGACATATCCCCTTCGAAAAATGGATTGACGCAAACAGCAACCTCCGGATTTTGCAAATGAATTCGATAATATACCAGGCTATACAGGGATTGTACCGATAGCTTCATAATATCCGACATATGAATGTCCGGACCAATCAGCGGCTCGTATTCCTTAATAATACTTTTTTTGATGGCTTTTCGCATCCAGAAGGGCTTAAGCTTTTTATCCGACGTAAAACACATATTGTCTAAGTAGCTCATTTCCTTAAACAATAAATTTCGGATTGGTTTTTCCGGGATAAAGCCTAATTTCTGGTTTGCTTTTTGGGTGAGCGTTTCTCCGTTTAAAAGGATTTGCCCTTGGATAGGTTTGCGTTCAAAATTCATCAGCGCCAGGATGTCCGTGTATACTGTATTGTTCTTGTCCAACAAGACCACACATTCTCCTGCCTTGATATTAAAGGTGAGGCCATCAAGGGACCCGCTGGAAACATTACAAAACTCCAGTACACGCTGTTGATTTTTAAAGGGCTTGGGCGGGTTTTCATTGTCAAAACCTTTGCCGGTTGCGGCGGCCTTCCCGCGGTAGACCCAAGGAAAATCATTCAGCCACTCCGGCAGGGCCTGCCGGACATGATAGTTTTTATAAAATTCATTGGTAAAGGGAAGGATTTTTTCTTCGATGAATTCGTCCTTTCCCAAAACCTTCAGAGCCTTGCCGTTTTCCATTAAACAAATTTTATTACAAATCGAAAAGGCCTCCTGATGATGGCTGCAAATGTATAAAAATGAAACGCCTAAGCCGGTATAGGTTTGTATGAGCTTATGAAACTTGATAAGATCCGTTGTACTGATAAAGTTACTGATATCACGGATGATGATTAACTTGGCCCCGCCGATAATGGCTTTCAGTAGCTCCACAATACATTTTTCATAGTAACTTAAACCTTGCACCTGCTGTTCCCCGCGTAAATTAACCCCGGCCTCCCGGGCAAACATTTTAAACTGGGAATTCAATGTTTTAGAATTAATAATGTACTTCTTAAAACCACGGCGCATGACATAAATATTGTCTGCCACCGTTAAATTTTCAATCAGGCCGGACCGTTTTTCGATAACGGCAACCTTATTGCGCGTCAGCGGGCTGTGGGCATAGCTGTTTACCAGTTGTTCGCCAAAATAAACCGAACCATAAAATAAGGGTACATTTCTACCCATCAATTCGATCAGACTTTCCAGTCCATGCCGGTTAATAGCAATCAAACCCATAATTTCACCGCGAAAAATATGGAGATTAAAATGATTCAAAAGTGTCACGCCGTTTTCGGCCGTGATCACTTTATCCAAGCGCAAAATTTCCTGCCGCATTTTTTCTCCAGCCCTCAGGTTTTGTCCTTTTTTTCTCTTTACCCTTTACCCTTTTAAAATTGCCTGCTCCTCTATGTTTGTCAGCAAGGGAAGGGTGATCTCCACATCGGTTCCAACATCCTTGGTGCTGTAAATACAAATCCCGTATC
>DNPQ01000610.1:3693-6452 GCA_003501335.1 Bacillota bacterium | reverse complement strand
AATTCCTGGGCGATAAAATGCATTAGGTTGACAATATAAGCCGGATCGCCGCAGAACTTTTTACGGAGTTCCGGATTTTGAGTGGCGATACCGACAGGGCAGGTATCCAGATTGCAAACGCGCATCATGACACAACCCATGGTAACCAGAGGCATCGTCGCAAAGCCGTATTCTTCAGCGCCTAATAAGGCTGCGATTGCAACATCGCGGCCGGTCATCAGCTTGCCGTCGGTTTCCAATACTACCCGGCTGCGCAAATTATTTAAAAGCAATGTTTGATGAGTTTCCGCCAAGCCTAATTCCCAGGGCAGGCCGGCATGCTTAATGCTGGAACGCGGAGAGGCTCCGGTGCCGCCGTCATAACCGCTGATTAAAATTAAATCGGCCCGTCCTTTGGCAACTCCGGCCGCAATGGTTCCCACTCCGACTTCGGAAACCAATTTCACACTGATACGGGCTTTTTGGTTGGCATTTTTTAAATCATGGATTAACTCCGCCAAATCTTCAATCGAATAAATATCATGATGAGGAGGAGGGGAGATCAGACCAACCCCCGGAGTAGAATGCCGGACTGTGGCAACCCACGGATAAACTTTTCTGCCGGGGAGCTGACCGCCTTCACCGGGTTTAGCTCCCTGGGCCATTTTGATTTGAATTTCTTTTGCATTTACCAAATATTCACTGGTAACGCCGAATCGTCCTGAGGCCACTTGTTTAATGGCGCTGCATTTCGAATCGCCGTTTGCTTCAGGAATGAAGCGGGCCGGATCTTCGCCGCCTTCACCGGTATTGCTCTTGCCGCCGATCCGGTTCATGGCGATAGCCAATGTCTCATGCGCTTCCTGGCTAATCGAACCGTAAGACATGGCGCCGGTTTTAAACCGTTTGCAAATGGACTCAACCGATTCGACTTCATCAATGGGAACAGCCCCACCGGTTGATTTAAAATCAAGTAATCCCCTTAATGTACAATGCTTTTGGGTTTGATCATTAATTGAGGAAGTATATTCCTTGAATAAACGGTAGTCATTATTGCGGCATGCCTGCTGCAATTTATGAATCGTTTCGGGATTGTATAAATGGTACTCGCCATTTTTCCGCCATTGGTAAACACCGCCGGTCTCCAAAACTTTTTCCGCAGCGCCATGCTGCTCAAAGGCGATTTGGTGACGCATTTGGGCTTCGCGGGCGATCACATCCAGATCGATACCGCCGATCCGTGAAGAGGTCCCGGTGAAGTAATGGTCGGTTATGGTTTGGTTCAATCCGATAGCTTCAAAAATTTGAGCTCCCTGATAACTTTGAATGGTCGAAATGCCCATTTTGGAAAGGGTTTTTACGATTCCCTTGACAACCGCTTTGATATAGTTATGTTCGGCTTTATCGCCATCCGTATTTTGCAATAGCTTTTTGCCAACCAAATCTTTGACGGTTTCAAAGGCTAAATAAGGATTGATGGCCGAAGCTCCATAACCAAGCAACAGAGCGTAATGGTGGATTTCCCGCGGCTCGGCGGATTCAATCACCAAGCTGACCTGGGTACGGACTTGCTGCCGAATCAAATGATGATGCAAGCCGGAAACCGCCAATAAAGCCGGAATAGCCGCCATTTCTTTATTGATATCCCGATCCGAGAGAATAATGATATTCGCCCCGGCTTTAATTTGCCTACTGGCTTGTTCACAAAGGGAGTCCATCGCTTTCTTTAAGCCGGAACCGCCTTCGGAACTCTTAAAGAGGATTGGCAGGGTCACTGCCTTAAAGCCCGGTTGATTGATACGGGCGATCTGGGCCAATTCTTCATTGGAAAGGATCGGAGTTTTCAATTTCAATTGTTGGCAGCTTTGAGGCTGCGGATCTAATAAATTACCCTCCGAGCCCAGAAAGATTTCGGTGCCGGTAACAATTTCCTCCCGAATTGAGTCGATAGGAGGATTGGTTACCTGAGCAAACAGTTGTTTGAAATAATTATAGAGTAATTGGGGCTTGTCGGATAAAACCGCCAGGGGTGTATCCACACCCATTGCAGCAGTGGGTTCTACCATATCTCGCGCCATAGGTAACAATATTAAACGTAAATCTTCATAAGTATATCCAAAAGCTTTTTGCCGTTGAATCAGTGTCTTCGGATCATCAGCCGGAACCGTTGCAGCGGGAGCCAAATCTTCGAGTTTCACTAAATATTGATCAAGCCATTGTTGATATGGATGTTTGGTTGCCAAATCATGTTTGAGTTCTTCATCGGCAATAATCCGTCCGGCCACCGTATCGATTAAAAGCATTCTTCCCGGCCGCAGGCGTCCTTTTTCTACGATCTGTTCAGCGGGGATATCGATAACGCCGACTTCCGAAGCCATAACAACCATACCATCTTTGGTAATATAGTATCGAGACGGCCTGAGTCCATTCCGGTCAAGGACCGCTCCGACGATTTTGCCATCGGAGAAAGCCATCGCAGCGGGACCATCCCATGGTTCCATTAAACAACTATGATATTCATAAAAGGCCTTTTTGGAGACGGGCATTGTATCATGTTTGGACCAAGGTTCCGGAATCATCATCATCATAGCATGGGGCAGAGAACGCCCTGTCAAAGACAAAAATTCGAGGCATTCATCGAAAATAGCCGAATCGCTGCCGTCCGAATGAACGATGGGGAGTACCTTGGAAATGTCATCGCCGAAAACTTTCGACTCAAACATTGATTCCCGGGCATGCATCCAGTTGACGTTGCCGCGTAAAGTATTAATTTCACCGTT
>DNPQ01000610.1:0-3371 GCA_003501335.1 Bacillota bacterium | reverse complement strand
CGGGAATGAACGAGCGCTAAGGCCGATTCCATGGCCGGATCGCTTAAATCGGGGTAAAACTGGCTGAGTTGTTCCGGAATCAGCATTCCCTTATAAACAATGGTCCGGGCTGATAGAGAGGCCACGTAGAACGAATCATAACCTTGGATACCGGAATATCGGATAGCTTTTTCAGCTTGTTTGCGGATGAGATACAATTTACGTTCAAAAGCTAATTCATCTTTAAGTTCCGGATTACGGCCGATGATGATTTGACGCATAAAGGGTTGACATAATTTGGCTGAATTACCAAGGGAAGTATCGCAGGTTGGAACCGTTCGCCAACCGAGCAAAGTCTGCCCTTCCGTTTGAACGATTTTGACGAGGATCTTTTCGCATTCTTCACGCAGCGCGGGATCTTGGGGTAAAAAAATCATTCCAACCGCATACTCACCAGGGTCTGGAATGACGATACCAAGCTTTGAAAAAGATTTTTTCAGGAACCCATGGGGGATTTGCAATAAAATTCCCGCACCATCTCCGCTGTTGGGTTCAGCACCGCGAGCACCTCTATGATCTAAATTCATCAAAACGGTTAATCCTTGACGAATAATCTCATGAGATTGGAGTCCCTTTATATTTGCAACCAAACCAATACCACAGGCATCATGTTCCTGCCTTGGATCGTATAGGCCCTGTTGCTGGGGGATTGCGTCTTTTTGCTGGGGGACTGAGTCTTTTTGTGTCATATAGCTTCAACCTTTCCAAAGATAAATCGAATGGATAATTTTCCATTAAAATGAATAGAGTTTCATATTCTTATAAATTATATAACCCACGTTCCATCAATGTCAACGATTTTTGAAATGAATACAATATTCATTTCAATAAAAACAGATTACAAATAAAGGGAAGGGCAATCCGCTGGTTTACAAAGTATGAATGATGAGTTACAAAGGGAGAAATGAATTTTGATGTCAATATTTTATGAGGCCGGGTTTGAAAATGACAGTAATATGGCATGCTTTGATGAAATCATTCATTGTATGGAATCCCTTCGTGAAATCAGGGTTCCGATTTTTATTTGTTTGGGAAAATGCATCCCAGCCATTAGCATTTCAAAATTAAAAGGCCCCCTATGAGTCTGGTTTCATTTTTATAGCAAAGAGGAAAGCTAAAAATGGAGCAGAGTCTTGGGAGCCTTCTAGAATGAGTCCTTTTTATGTCGCATGGACCTGAGAAACGTTACGAAAACTTTTTTAGGCAATATTCCTTCATTTGACGGGCCGCTTGCTTTCCGGCGCCCATTGCAGCAATGACGGTAGCGGCGCCTGTTACGATATCACCACCGGCAAAAACACCCGGAATACTTGTTTGATGAGTTTCCGGATCGGTTTGAATGTAACCGTGCTTATTGAGGGTTAATCCCAAAGTGTTTCGAAGTAGCACAGGATTGGGTCCTTGACCGATAGCGACAATCACATTATCGACCGGGAATTGAAATTCCGATCCGGAGACGGGGACCGGACGGCGACGTCCGCCGGCATCAGGTTCGCCAAGTTCCATTTGAATGCATTCTAAGGCTGCCACTTCGCTTTTTTCATCTCCGATAATGCGGGTGGGGTTGGTAAGTAATTTAAAAACAATGCCTTCTTCAGCGGCGTTTTCGATTTCCTCATGCCGGGCCGGCATCTCTTCGGCCGAACGTCGGTAAACGATATACACTTCTTCAGCGCCTAACCGTAAAGAAGTACGGGCTGCATCCATGGCCACATTACCGGCTCCAACCACAGCGACTCGTTTGCCGACCCGGATTGGAGTATCATAGTCAGGGAAACGGTAAGCTTTCATTAAATTAACCCGGGTTAGGTATTCATTGGCTGAATAAACCCCATTCAAGTTTTCTCCGGGGATGTTCATAAAATAGGGTAATCCGGCGCCGGTTCCGATGAAGATGGTGTGATATCCCTTATCAAAAAGGTCGGAAACAGTGAAAGTTTGGCCAATAAGCATACTGGTTTCGATATTGACGCCCAACTGTTTAATATAATCGATTTCATGGTTTACGATATTTTTGGGAAGCCGGAATTGAGGAATACCGTACTGCAAAACTCCGCCAGCGACATGTAATGATTCAAAAACCGTTACATCAAAACCTTGCAAGGCAAGATCGGCCGCTGCAGTTAATCCGGACGGCCCTGCGCCGATAATTGCCGCTTTAAAGCCGTTTTTTTGAATGGCTTCGGAATGGGTTTTATTTTCTGCAGTTTGTTGATCGGCTGCAAAACGTTCCAGGGAGCCAATGGCTATCGCCTCATGCTTTTTTCCTAAAATGCATTGGCTTTCGCATTGGGTTTCTTGGGGGCAGACCCGGCCGCAAATTGCCGGCAGACTATTTTTTTCCTTAATGTTGGCTACAGCCCCGCTGAAGTCACCGGACTTAATGAGCGCAATAAAAGAGGGAATATTGACTTCTACCGGGCAACCCTGGGTACATAAAGGCTTTTTGCAATTAAGGCACCGGGAAGCCTCGGCGATGGCTTGCTCTTTTGTAAACCCTAAGGCTACTTCGTCAAAGTTATGTTTACGAACCTCCGGATTTTGTTTGGACATTATTTGGCGTGACATTGACATTTTTCGTTCCCTTCGCAATATTGGTGATAGGCTTCTTTTTCAAGAGTGCTGTAATATCGTTGCCGTTGTCGCAGTTCGTTGAAATCAACTTGCAGGCCGTCAAAAGTAGGACCGTCCACACAGCAAAATTTACTTTGACCGCCCACAGTGACCCGGCATCCGCCGCACATGCCGGTGCCATCGACCATGACTGCATTTAAACTGACAATCGTTTTAATGTTGTTTTGGCGGGTCAACTTGCAACAAGCATCCATCATGGGGACGGGTCCGATAGCAATGACTTCATCGACTTTTTCTTTGGCGATCACTTGCCCCAGCACATCTGTAACGAAGCCATGATGTCCGAAACTGCCATCGTCGGTTGCCACCAGTAATTGATGGCTGACTGCCTGCAGTTCTTGGGTAAGAATTAATAATTCTTTTCTTTGGGCGCCCAGGATGATGATGACCTTATTGCCCGCATTGTAGAGAGCTTTTACTTTTGGATATAATGGCGCCGCACCCAATCCCCCGGCCACACCAACCACGGTTCCTACTTTTCCGATGGGATAGGGTGTGCCAAGCGGGCCTAAAATGTCCAACAATGAATCTCCCACTTGGAGCTTGCTAATCATGGCACTACTCTTGCCAACTTCTTGAATGATTAAAGTAATTGTACCTTGTTCCCGATTAAAGTCGGCGATTGTAAGCGGAATTCGCTCAGCCCGTTCATTGGAACGAACCACCACAAAGTGCCCCGGTTGGGCTTTCATAGCAAT
>DNPQ01000066.1 GCA_003501335.1 Bacillota bacterium | reverse complement strand
CCGTAATAGCATATCTTTCATCCACCATTGATGCTTTGCGGGGAATCTCCACAAATTGATCCTCTGCTGCTAAATGGTCTTCTAAAAGCTCCATGATGGCCAAAAAAATCTTCGCTTGTTTAGCCCTTTCCCGAAAAGCAAATCGCTGGTTACGGATGGTTGAAGTGTTGCCATTATCCATCATTAAGGCAATTTCTTTATCATTTTGGCCTTGAAAAAAAGCGGTTAAGATCGCTTTTTGATGTTCCGTAAGGCCGGTATATTTCTTGTCCATGGCCAATAAAAACGCGAACATTGAGCCATGTTCCTGTTGCATATGGATCTCAGCCGCCTTTTGGGCCTCATATAAATTTTCAGCGACTGGATAAATCCGGCCCCTACAAAAACGAGCCCCACAAACTAGGCAAACATATTCCCCGCTGGGGGGCTCATAGATATATCCTTGTTTAAGCTCTGCCAAACCGGCTTTCCAAATAATGTTGTTCAAATCGTCCAAAATAGTATCTTCCTCGTCTATGATATTTATAGACATTATATCAAAATGTTTATAAAAAGTCCATCAAGATATCATAGCAAACGTTTACATTTATCGTCAATTATTATATAATCATGAGAAATTGATTGCGCCCTGATTGAATCAAATAACTACGCCAATTTTTTAGGATCAACCATAAATTATAGGAGCTCAAAATGATTACCAGAACATGGCACGGCATCGTGCCCATCCAATTTAAAGAAGGGTTTGAACTGTATTTGCAAAAAACAGGTGTAAGCGACACCACGGCCATATCCGGAAACCTGGGCGCCTTTGTAAAAATCGAGGAACAAGGAGAATATGCTCATTTCTTTTTGTGCACTATCTGGGATTCAATGGAAAGTATCATGGCCTATGCCGGGCCAAACCCCACCATCGCCGTTACCTACCCGAAAGACGGCCAATATCAATTACTATCCGATCCCATTGTCATCCACCAGCAAGTAGCAACAGCGAACAACCCTTTTACGAATGATTAAAAAAACAGCCTATTTGGATGACCTTATGAATAATATCCAGCGGAGGAACAACAGCAGGACCACGGGATGAGTTGGACAGTCTGCCAAACCACCACTTAAACAATTTATTATGATTTTATAGTAGGAAAACCGCGGCAATCGTCGAAAAAAGAATATAAACTAAACGGCCTCCCGCCCCTCTTCCGGGCTGTTAGCAAATCCATTAAAGGAGTTGTTTCTTGCTTGGCAAATAAACTCCACTTAGATATGCTTATGCAAGGCGTAGCGGCTTGGAATCAATGGGTCAAAGAGAACGAAGAAATTCAACCGGATCTCTCTTATGCGTATTTAGTCGGCTTAGACCTGAGCCGGATCGATCTGGTTTTTGCCAATTTATGGGGCACCAATTTACGGAACACCGATCTAAGTCAGGCTTATCTTTTTGGAACGGATTTTACCGACGCCGATTTAGAAGATGCCAATCTGGCCGGAATCAATCCGGGAAAAGCGCTTCCCTCCAAAACCATTCTTACCCATGCCAATTTACGCAATACCGTTCTCCGGAAAGCCAACCTTTCGGGAGCCGATTTACAGGGCGCCAACCTCCAAAAAGCGTCTCTCACGGAAGCCGATTTTAGAGACGCCAATTTAAATCAGGCCAATCTAAAAAACACCTCCGCTTCCTGGGCCGATTTCAGCAATGCCAATTTAAGCATGGCTGATTTCTCCAAAGCCAATCTGCAACACGCCGATTTATCTACAGCACTATTCTTCATGACCAATTTCAGCAAAACGGATTTATCGGAAGCCAAGTTACCTTCGGCGGCCCATGAGAAAGTCAGCAGCAAAGTTTGATAATTTGATAAGTCGTTGCCCCTTAATGAACCAATTAAAAATCCCGGCCGTTGGATAAATTTTTCCCCTTCCCAACGAAGTACGGATTTCATAAAAAAGGGCTGTTGCAAAAGTATTTAAAATCAACGAGCTATCCAATATATTGCTTCCATGAATAAGCGAACAATTATATATTGAATAGCTCTATCGATATTTTTCTTTTTGCGACAGCACCATTTTCCATTGTCATTGAACCCGTAAACAATTTTCTATCGTTTACCCTTATCATAGGGTTCCCCATCGGCCTTCGGCGCCCGCGAATTCTTGGAGAACAACACCAAGACCAGTAAGGTAACAACGTAGGGAAAACATTTGAGAAAAATACCCGGAATCTTTTCTAAAGAAGGCACTGCCTGGGAAACATTGGCGATGGTGCTGGCAAAACCGAAGAAAAACGTAGCGCCCAGAATGCCTAAAGGCTTCCACTGCCCAAAAATAAGGGACGCCAGAGCTAAATAGCCCAAACCGCTCACAGAACCGTTAAACTCACCGGAATAAGTGACCAGAATAACCGCACCGGCCAGTCCCGCCAAAGCCCCGGAAGCTGCGACCGCAAGATAACGCATCCGGTAAACATTGATTCCCGCTGCATCAGCCGCTTGCGGATGTTCGCCGCAGGAGCGCAAACGCAGTCCAAAAGGAGTCCTATACAATAAAAACCAGGACGCAAAAAGAATTATCAACGAAACCCAAGTCGTCGCATAAGTTTGGGTGAAAAGCAGTTGCCCGATAATCGGAATCTTCGAAAACCACGGGATATCGATCCGGGGCATTCCATGAACAATATGAATATTGCCGCTTCCGGTAATATGGCGGGCCAAAAAAACCGTTAGAGCGCTGGCAATCATATTGATGGCCGTACCACTGATAACCTGGTTGGCGTTAAGGCTCACCGAAGCAAAAGCATGCAGTATCGAAAAAAGTCCGCCGGCAATCACTGCTGCAAGCAAACCAATCCAAAGCGCGGTTCCCGGCAAAAAAGTCTCCAATTGGGATGTGACAAGCGCCCCGGCAAAAAAACCGACCACCATCAAACCTTCCAGTCCAATATTGACCACTCCGCTGCGTTCACTATAAAGGCCTCCCAAGGCAGTCAGCAGAAGCGGAATGGTATATGCAATCGCATAAGGAAATATTTGCGCTATGATGTTCCACATATTAATTCAGCCCCCCCACTTGATCCGCCTTGGAGTTATTAGTATCTTGCTCAGGTCGATCGTGCTTTTTTTCTTTTCTTCTGTAAATTCGCTCCCAAGCTCTTTCAATCAAAATGTTGGTGGCGGCGAAATAAATAATGGTGGCAATAATCGTATCCGCAATTTCCGGTGGGATACTGGTCATGGCATTCATAAAACCTTTACCGGATTGCAGCACCCCGAAGAATATCGCCGCCGCAAAAACGCCCCATGGCGAATTCAGGCCAAGCAACGATACGGCGATTCCATCAAAACCCTGGGAAGGCGAAACCCCTATCTGCATACTGGAAGCATACCCTACATAATAGGCGGCTCCGGCCAAACCGGCTAGAGCGCCGGCAATCATCATTGAAAGAACGATACCGCGGTTAGCGACAATTCCGGCAGACTCCGCGGCATGTCTGTTGAAGCCCACCGCCTTGAGTTCATAGCCCAGCGTAGTTTTATTCAGAATAAAGGCCATTAAAATGACTGCAAAGAGCGCCAGAAAAAATCCCATGTTTATATAAGAACCGTTAAAAAGATTGGTGAACCAGTCCATTTTTAAAGAGGCGGCCATAGGAATTTTCTTGGATTCGGTCTCCAAATACTGCCCTTTAAAGTACCCCGGAATAATATAATAAACCGCCCAATAAGCAATCCAATTCATCATGATTGAGGATACAACCTCATGAACATTAAAGCGGGCCTTTAACCAACCGGGAACAATCCCCCAGAGGGCCCCACCCAGGATTGCCGCGATGACCACGGCGGGTAATAAAACCGGTTTGGGCCAGGCAAAGGATAAACCGACTGCGGTGGCACATAAGCCGCCGATTAACATTTGACCGGGAGCGCCAATATTAAACAAACCGGTTTTAAAGGCAAAGGCGACAGACAGCCCGGTTAAGATCAAGGGTGTGGCCGTGGCCAAGGTATCGCCAATCCGTTGCACACTCATTAAACCGCCCCGGAAAAGATAATAATAACCTTCAAAAGGATTATTTCCGGTTACCGCCATCAGCAGAGCCCCGGCTAGCAAGCCAAGGGCAACAGCCACCAGAGCCAAAAGATAATTTTTTTCCAATTTTAGCTTCATCGATGCCCACCCCGCTTAATTCCGGCCATCATCAGACCGACTTCATTTTCATTGGTTTGCGTTGCATCCACTGTATCGATGAGTTCGCCGTTATTGATGACTGCGATACGGTCCGACAGATCCAATATTTCATCCAGCTCCAGGGAAATCAGCAACACTGCCTTACCCCGATCCCGCTGTTCCACAATCCTTTTATGAATATACTCAATCGCTCCAACATCCAGGCCCCGGGTAGGCTGAACCGCAATCAGCAGCTCCGGATTTAAATCAATCTCCCGGCCTACAATGGCTTTTTGCTGATTACCGCCGGAAAGGGAACGGGCCAGAGATGCCGACCCTTCACCAGCCCGGACATCAAAGTCTTCCATTAATTTCTCGGCGTGCTGGTGAATAACCTCCCGGTTTAACAGGCCGTTTTTAGAGTAAGGTTCCTGATGAAACGATTTTAAGACCAGGTTGTCTTCAACCGTAAAATCCAAAATCAGTCCGTGCTTGTGCCGATCTTCCGGTATCGAAGCAATCCCGGATTGGATCCGATCCAATACCGAATACTCGGTGATATTTTTATTTTTAAGAAACACTTTTCCGGATTCAATTTTTCGTAAACCCGTAAGCGCTTCAACCAATTCAACTTGTCCATTGCCTTCCACCCCGGCAAGTCCTACAATTTCACCGGCGTGGACTTCCAGGGAAAACCCTTTCAGACCTTTCACTTTCCGGTTATTCAAAACAGTTAGGTCCTCGATCCGCAAAATAACTTCTCCCGGCCTTGCGGGACCCTTGTCCACTGAAAAAGAGACTTCCCGTCCGACCATCATCTCAGCCATTTTTGCTTCCGAAGTGCTGGCCACATCGACGGTTCCGATGAGCTTACCCCGCCGGATCACCGTGCAACGGTCGGCAATCGCTTTAATTTCCTTTAACTTATGGGTAATAAGAATAATTGACTTTCCTTCATGAATTAAATTCCGCATAATCTTCATGAGTTCCTGAATTTCCTGCGGAGTTAACACCGATGTAGGCTCGTCAAAAATTAAAACTTCGGCATCCCGGTAGAGCATCTTCATGATCTCAACCCGCTGCTGCATGCCGACTGAAACATCTTCGATTTTGGCAAAGGGGTCAACATTGAGGCCGTACTTTTCGGAAAGCTCCCTAATCCGCCGGGAGGCGGATTGAATATCAACGACGAGCCCTTTCCGGGGTTCCATACCCAAAATGATATTCTCGGTGATTGTAAAATTCTCGACTAACTTAAAATGCTGATGCACCATTCCGATGCCGAGGTCATTGGCAATATTAGGATCGGAAATTTTCACTTCCTCGCCCCGTACCTTAATCGTTCCGCCATCAGATTGGTACAAACCAAAAAGAATGCTCATCAGGGTTGACTTCCCGGCGCCATTTTCCCCCAAAAGAGCCAAAACCTCACCCCGTTTTAGCTGCACTGTAATATCGTCATTGGCGACGATGCCAGGGAATTCCTTTCGGATATTCAACATTTCCACTACATAATCCATCAAACCGTCCCCTTTTTGTGGAAATTGGTTACATAGGATGCGCTATAAGTATTATAATACATCTTTTTCTATTACAGAATATGAAATATCGGTTGGTATCAAAAAATGTTATATTTCAGCCATGTTTTTTCTAAAAATGGTTTATTGGATCCATATTGATTCCAAAATACTTAAAAAAAAGAAGAGGGTGGTCAAACCCTCTTCTTGGAAAGTCATCCAATTATTTTAATAGACTTCCTCTTTGATCGGATACCTTAATGGCTCCGGATTGTAACTTTTTGAATACCGACTGTACCTGGCTTTGCACTGCCGCTGATAAGTTCGGATTCTTAGCCGGGATACCAATGCCGTTATTTTTGGCATTGAAAGTTAAGACTTTTCCACCGGGGAATTTGTTGCTTTTCACCGCTTTGACCATATCATAAGCGGCTTCATCCACTTTTTTCATGGAAGAGGTCAGGATAACCGACTTGGTGCCGTCATAAACGCCATCGGAATATTGGTCGACATCAACGCCGATAATCCAAA
>DNPQ01000363.1:8250-9133 GCA_003501335.1 Bacillota bacterium | reverse complement strand
CCAAAGCCCATGAGCATAACATAATCACCTTTTTGGAAACGATCCCACGATTCATTAAAGGCAACTCCCACCGATGCAGAAGAAGTATTCCCATATCGTTCAATGTTAGAGATGACGATCGTATTATGTGCAACTTCTTTCGTGGCAGCTTCAATAATTCTGATATTAGCCTGGTGCGGAATGACGTACTTTATTTGTTCCGGTTTAAGTCCGACTTTTCGCGGAACCGTATCATAGAGCTCTTTAATCTTGTTCACGGCGAATTTGAAAACTGCTTTGCCATTTTGTTTAAAATAAAATTCCGATGATTGATTATCCAACAAATTTCGAATACCTCCAATGGTTACTTCATTGGCCATTGTCGGATCGCCACCCAACTCAGTATATAAAAGCAAATGTTCCGGATGATCATTGGTTAATATCGCAGCTGCCGTAGCATCACCAAAAAGCACACAAGAACTCCGATCGGTATAATCAACCATCCGTGTAAGTTGTTCGCCTGCGGTCACCAAACCGGTTTTAATTGGACGAGTTTTTAATAAACTTTCCGCCATTGCCAGGCCATATATAAATCCCGAACAAGCAGCATTCAAATCAAAGCAGAACGCATGGTTGGCTTGAAGATGATGGGCAACATCAAAGGACTGTGCGGGACTAATCCGGTCGGGAGTCAAGGTAGCGGAAACAACAAAATCCAAGTCCTCCGGCTTTACATTCCCTTTTTGACAGGCCATTTGGGCCGATTCGACAATCAAAGGAGTGATCATTTCTCCTTTATCTAAAATATGACGTTCCCTGATGCCTGTCCGGGAAACGATCCACTCATCACTGGTTTCAACCATCTTTTCTAAATCGCTGTTTGTTAAAATTTTTTGTGGGACCA
>DNPQ01000363.1:2522-7928 GCA_003501335.1 Bacillota bacterium | reverse complement strand
TCATCATCTTTAAGTAACTTTAAATAATTTGCCACCTCTAAAGTCATTCCATAAATCTCAAATTCAGCCTTACAGACAATTTCTTCCTTGGAACGGACGACAACTTCAGTTAAAAATCGATGTCCCTTTTTTTCAACAACTTGCGCTTTAGCTATTAATTTTTCACCAGCTCTTACAGTCCGCAAAAAATCAACCTCAGCCTTGCCGGTAAGAGCCACTTGAGTATCGGCGATTGCATTAGCCAGCGAATTTGCTTGAGCAAATACAATGTGTCCTCTTACAATATTACATTTTTCAAGACACATAGTTAAATCAGTTTCTAAAAGAGACAAACCTCTTCGCCCGGGTTCGATTTCAATAAGCTCACCTACGATCTCGGTAGCGCCCAATGACTGCGAAGTCCCAAAAAAATGGGAAGCCATCTCCTTTGTCCTTTTTCTCACCTCTGGAATAGACAGTTCTAAACGATCGAGCCGGATTGTTGGTATACTAACCCCCAATAGCTCGGCCAATTCCTCATCGTTGATAAAGGGATTTTGGGTAATGGCCGCCAGTAAGCGCCGATGACGTTCGGATTTTCTTAATAATTTGCCGTTCATATTTTTTCTCACAACATTATTATTACCTGATAATAATTATAAACTTTTTTCCCTCACTTTTCAACTAAGAATAAAAAAATTCCGGTCACCCGGAATCACAAAATTATAATCAAAAGGAAAAGTAAAACTTTCCAATTGATAAATTATATTTAAATTTACAATATCCACCCTTTAAAATCGCTCATTTTAATTTTTATTTATTTACTGTCGGTAAACCAAATTCTTTAACATTAAAAATTCGATATCCAAGCCTTCCCATTACTACCGCCATTTGATCATACCAAAGTTTATTCTCTTCGATCTGTGGTATTTCCGGAAAAGAATAATGCACAATATCCTTTAAAAGATCTTCTTTTAACTGATCATTCCCGGGAAGGTAAAAGTAAGAAAACGCCATTTCATGTTCTTCCCCAATTCCCAAAACCCAAAAACCAATTCCTTTGAGCCATAAATATTTATTCACATTCTTTTCGAAATTATCCGGCGCATAAGAAGTAGTAAAACTGTTCCCGATGAATCCTTTCGTATGTTCAAACAAGCTATTTGTTTTATTAAAAGTATCCATAATCAGAGTATCCGGCGTTTTCTTAGGTGGATGCTTATGTAGTTCTTTCGATTTATCGATCATATATTCGCTTATATGATTAAAAACCTGATCTCCTTTATACTTTTCAACTAAATTATCAATCAATTTTCCCCGCAAAACTTTTCGTTCGGAATCCGATAAGGCTCGAACCGTCGGTTCATCTTGAGAAGCTGCAAAGATATTATTCCCGACAAATATGGAACCAATCACACAAATTAACAAAATTTGCATCAATAATTTATGAATTCTCATTTTTTCCTTTTCCTCAGTTAATTGGTTAACTTGGCATCCATTCCTAGTTATAAAAAAATCTTAACAATTGAATGCTAAATAGTCAAGAGAAAAATAATCTTTTCGTGATTCTTTACAAATTATTTAAGATGCAGATTTACTGGATATAAATCGCTTCACGTTAAAAATCTTATATCCCAATCTATCCATTACGCCGATCATTTGGTTCTGCCAGGCCTGGTTTTCCGGCACATCGGGAACTTCTGGAAAGGAATAAATCACCACATCTTTTAAAAATTCTTTTTTTAGATCTTCGTTTCCGGGCAAATAGAAAAAAGATAAAGCAATCCGGTGTTCATCGCCAATACCCAGGACTAAAAAGCATATTCCTTTTAACCAAATATATTTATGGACATTCTTTTCGATCTGAACCGGGTCATAAACCCGGGTAAAACTGCTTCCGATATAAGGATGGGTTTTATCCATGAAGGCCCGGGTATGTTGAAAAGTTTCCTGAATCACAGCACTAGGAGGTTTCGGAGTTTTCTTTTTATGAAGTTCATGATATTTTAATTCCATATAGCTTTGGATTTTATCAAAAGTCTGATCGTTTTCATATTTCGAAACCATTTGTTTTAAGAAGTCAACCCGGGCGGCTCTCCTATTTTCCAGCGACATTTCATTGATGATCATACCCGATTGAATATCCTGGCAATATCCAATCGTAATGCTAATAATCCACAAGCCAATCATGATGAAAAAAAATCCCAACCTACATTTACCCATTTTAAAATACCTCTTATCCAGTTAAACTTGTATCGATTTAAAGCTAAATTTTAGCCTGGTAGACTTGCTGAAATAATAAGTAATTAAAACGGTAAGTTGATTGGTAAAAAATTTCAATTTAACGAATCCATAAAAATTTTAACAATCCCGGCAAAATAAGTCAAGTATAACCCATTCTTTTAAAAATAAAAAACCCAAGCACGAAGCTTAGGTTTTTTAAAAAATCCATAATAAATATCAGAAATTAAATAGAATATCAGAATAAGACGGTAACGGCCAAGCTTTGGTATCCACTATAGTTTCCAGCTTATCGACATCTTCCCTTAATTTACCCATTGCCACGAATACGATATCTCGATAATGTTGAGCAAGTTTCATGGAATCTTCGCCTACTTTTTCAGCACCATCGACCGCTATTTCTAAAGCCGTTATTTTACTGCTAAAGGAACCTAAAAGATCACTGATTTCAATTAAGAGTTTTTCTTGAGGGGCTGTAGATGCTTTTGAAGAAGCGGTCTTCACTAAATTAATAGTTTCCGCGAGTTCGCCAGTATATTTAATAACAGCCGGCAAAATCTGCCGTTTAGCCATTTCCAACATGGTTAATGCTTCAATATTAACCTGTTTCACATAGTTCTCCAAAAAGATCTCATATCTGGAATGCAGCTCAACTTTACTTAAAACGCCATGTTTCTCAAAGGTTTTAACTGCCTTATCGGTAATCCAGGCGGGAATTGCGGCAACAGTAGATTTAATATTGGGAAGGCCACGCTTTTCGGCTTCCGTAATCCACTCATCGGAATAACCGTTGCCGTTAAAGATGACCCGTTTATTATTTTTAACCACTTCTTTTATAATAGCTTGTGCTTCCGCATGAAAATCTTTGGCTTTTTCCAAACGATCCGCAACCTGGGAAAGAATTTCAGCAACAATGGTATTTAAAACCGTGTTCGGTCCGGCTATAGATGCTGAAGAAGCGACCATCCGGAACTCAAATTTATTGCCGGTAAATGCAAACGGCGAAGTACGGTTTCGATCCGTGGAATCTTTGTGTAATGTCGGTAAGGTTGTAACACCAATATTCAAATCTCCGCCATGTTTGGAGGATTTGGCGCCACCGTTTTCCAGCTGATAGAAAATATCCGATAATTGTTCACCCAGGAAAATAGAAATAACTGCTGGAGGCGCCTCATTAGCGCCTAGGCGATGATCATTTCCGGTATTGGCAGCCGAAGCCCGTAGTAAATCGGAATATTCATCCACAGCGCGTACGACTGAGGTTAAAAACAGCAAAAATTGTAAGTTCTCATGAGGTGTTTTACCGGGTTCTAACAAATTCTGACCATCATTGGTTCCCATTGACCAGTTATTATGTTTTCCGGAACCATTAACGCCGGCAAAAGGCTTCTCATGAAGTAAACAAACCAGTCCATGCCGTAAAGCAACCTTTTTCAAAATTTCCATCGTCAGATGATTATGATCAGCAGCTACATTTGAGGTGGTGAAAATCGGTGCTAATTCATGCTGAGCGGGAGCAACTTCATTATGTTTGGTTTTCGCGAGTACGCCTAATTTCCATAACTCCGTATCAACTTCTTGCATGAAGCTGGCAATCCGTTCTTTTAGAACACCGAAATAATGATCTTCAAGTTCCTGACCTTTCGGAGGTTTAGCGCCAAATAAAGTCCGACCGGTTAAAATCAGGTCTTTCCGTTGATCATAAAGCGTTTTATCGATGATAAAATATTCTTGTTCAGGACCGACAGTAGTAGCAACTTTGGTCGCGGTAGTGTTCCCTAAGGCTTTTAATACCCGAACAGCTTGCCGCGATAAAGCTTCCATGGAACGGAGCAAAGGAGTCTTTTGATCCAAAGCCTCTCCGGTATATGAACAGAAAGCCGTCGGAATATATAAGGTCTTATCTTTGAAAAATGCGGGTGAAGTGCAATCCCAAGCTGTATAACCTCTAGCTTCGAAGGTGGCCCGTAAACCGCCCGATGGAAAAGATGAAGCGTCAGGTTCTCCTTTAATCAGTTCTTTACCGGAAAACTCAGCAATCACAAGACCATCAGATGTTGGAGAAATAAAAGAATCATGCTTTTCAGCAGTAATTCCAGTCATAGGTTGAAACCAATGAGTAAAATGAGTAGCCCCTTTTTCAATCGCCCAATCTTTCATTGCATTAGCCACTACATCAGCAACTGACGAATCTAATGGTAATCCATCATCAATGGTTTTCCTTAAGGCCTTATAGGTATTTTTAGGTAAACGGGCTTTCATGGTTGCATCATTAAAAACATTACTGCCAAAGACTTCTTCTAAAGAATTTGAAACTGTTACTTCTTGATTCATCACCAATCTCCTCTCGTGTTATGTTTTTGTTACTTATTTCATTTTAATTAACTTAACATTATTTTTCTCTTTTTGCAAGTGTGTTTTCAATATGTTAACCAAATAGATTACAAGAATATAACCAAAGAAATATATTTAATCCTAGATTTTTAGTAATCTTAACATAAGATTATCATCATTAGCTTTTAAATTTTTAATGCGCTGACCTTAATAAAAAATGCACCTCTTTCAATAAGGCGCATTAAAAAACGATTCTATTCATTCATTTTAAATATCATAATATAAATAAAATTCATAAGGATGGGGGCGTAACCGAATGGGATCAATTTCATTTTCCCGTTTATATTGAATCCAAACTTTAATCACATCTTCGGTAAATACCTGACCTTTTAAAAGAAAGTCATAATCTTCCTCCAAAGCTCTCAGAGAAGCATCCAAAGAACCCGGTACAGTTTGTACTTTCGCCGCATCTTCCGGTGACAACTCATAGATATTCTTATCCAGTGGAGTACCCGGATTAAGTTTATTCTGAATACCATCCAATCCTGCCATTAACATAGCCGCAAAAGCCAGATACTGATTGGCTGTCGGATCAGGCGGCCTAAACTCAATTCGTTTAGTTTTTGGATTATCGGTATACATCGGTATCCGGACTGCAGCAGAACGGTTACGCTGTGAGTAGGCCAAATTGACCGGAGCCTCAAACCCCGGGACCAATCGTTTGTATGAGTTAACAGTCGGAGCACAAAATGCCATGAGTGCATTGGCGTGTTTCAAGAGACCGCCAATATAATATTTGGCAGTATCGGACAGTAAAGCATAACCACTGGAATCATAGAAAATATTTTGACC
>DNPQ01000363.1:0-2207 GCA_003501335.1 Bacillota bacterium | reverse complement strand
GGTTTCGGCATGAAAGTGGCTGTCATGTTATTTTGCTTGGCGATATTTTTGACAATATATTTATATAATAAGCAATTGTCGGCCGCTTCCACTAGCGTGTTATATCGCATATCAATTTCACATTGGCCGGCAGTAGCAACCTCATGGTGATGGACCTCAATCGGGATCCCTGCTTTGAGCATAGCCAACACAATTTTGCTCCGTAAATCTTGTAAGGAATCGTGGGGCGGAACCGGGAAATATCCCTCTTTATTGCGCGGTTTGTAACCCAGATTGGCTCCTTCGTCTTTGCCGGAATTCCAAATCCCCTCGATAGAATCAATGAAATAATAACCGGACCTTTGGTTTTGATCAAAACGAATATCGTTAAAAATAAAAAATTCAAGCTCGGGTCCCCAAAAGCTCTCATCGGCTATACCCGTACTTTTTAAGTAAGTAGCGGCTTTGTGGGCAACATAACGGGGATCCCGGGTATACGGCTTTTTAGTTATCGGGTCATAAATATCGCAAATTATGCTGAGTGTCGGGACTTCACAGGCTGGATCAACAATAGCGGTTGTGGGGTCCATATATAAATTCATATCGGATTCCTGGATTTTCTGAAAACCACGAATCGACGAACCATCAAAACCAATGCCTTCCGACCAGATACTCTTAATAGACTCCTCAGGCTCATATAATTCTTGCACGGGTATGGAAAAATGTTGCCATAAACCCGGTAAATCCGTGAATTTCAAATCCACGATGACAATATTATTGTCTTTAATCTTTTGAATCACTTGTTCAATTTCCGATTGGTTTACTTGAAATACCATGTTTTTCCCTCCCTCTCCCTTTCTAAAGAATTTTAAAAGATTCATAACAATTTTGACCTCACCTCTAAATATTTCATTTTATGTAATAAACATTAACATATAATTTACAATATTTAAGACAATGAATGGTATCCGATCCGACAATTGTATCCATTTTACGACGACTAATTAATATTGCTTTGTATATGACATTATATTGACATCAGCTTGTTTTTATTCTACAATTTTGCATCGGATTATTCAGCGGCCCTAAATTTTCAATACAAACAAATGATAAGAAAGCAATAAAAAAACAGTCCCTAAAAATAAATTAATTCAGCCGGACTGCCTTAAAACAATTTTATTTCAAATTTATTTCAAAGTTTTTAATTTGGTAATATGATTGCAACTTGTGTTCAATAGGTCGAGAATTTTACTTTCCGAACCATCCTTGTAATTATTTCTGATTTCAAAGTTTAAAACTTTTTTTCCTTTTAAAATTTAGTAGGAATTTCTGCCATTCTTGTTGAATTAATAATTAATATCGAAACTGAATATGAAAGGATGTATAGCAAATGCCGGATATTAAACCTGAGGATATTAAAGAAACAACTGAAGCTCCAACGCAAGAAGAGGCAAAAAGGTTAGAAGGATTAGGTTGGGTTATTATCGATACTTATAAAATGAATGATAATATGTTTTATGTGCTGGCATGGGCCAAAGACGGTACTCCAGCCCGCTAATTATAAATTAACTATGACAACCGCTTATGTTTGAGCGAATATTTCTAGGGCTGCTAATAAAGATGCTTTACTGATAGCCCCGGCAATATTCGTTGAGAAACTACAGGCGGTTGTTTTTATTTTCTCAGCATGATAAAAATAGCAATTAAATCCTTCGCCAAAGCGATGAAGATGGATTTTCCAACCTCTGGTATTCATTTCATTTTCAACTTCCCAAGCGTTATCAACCACTTGAGAATACTTTGGTACTATTGTTCCGTATATCTCTGTTGCTTCACCATTACGGGTTACGCCGGTAATCCAATGGCCTCCCACTAGCTTATTATACCGGTTGCTGTCCTTTTGAGCTTCTTTTTCCCAAATAAACGGATAAAATCCCAAGCCAGTATTAAGCCAGATGACTGAATAATTATAGACAATCTCCGCCACACACGCATCCAATTCCGCACTTGGTTGTAATTTTAATATTTCCTCAGTCGTCATAAGGCGCCTCCTCAATCTTCATCCTTTATTATATATCTCCCCAGATGGCAAAGTAAATATAATTCAGTGGATTGACATTTTAAAAATTATTGTTTATGATTAAATTGTGTTTATTTTTTATGGAAACGTGCTTTTATTTATGCAATCAACAAAACAATTGCAGTTTATCAGCTATCTATGAAAGGAT
>DNPQ01000047.1 GCA_003501335.1 Bacillota bacterium | reverse complement strand
CCTTATGCAATACCGAATGTCAGTGGTTTAGGCGGGCCCGGTTATATTCTGTTGAGTGCGCAAAATAGAAAAGATGTTTTAATTGATAATCAGCTTCAAGTCACCGTATATCATGAAATCGGGCATCATGTCAATTTTACTTTTATGCCCAAAGAAAATTCTCGGGGTGCGAAATTTTGGAAAAAATTTTTGCAAATACGCGGTGGTCATTGGCGGGGTCCCGGAGCTGTCAACACCAAGGCATGGGGAAGTTCCAGTGAAGAGACATTTGCAGAAGATTTTCGAATGTTGTTTGGGAAGAACCAGCCTTATTTCGGAGATTTGGCTTTGGGAGATCCGCGTTTCAATTCATCGAAGGCCATTGCAGAAAGAAAATTTTTGATAAATTTGCAAAATGAAAAGCCGAAGATTGCCTATCAATCGCCTTGGATAGCGGAAGAAGGGTTGCGTTTCTGGCAGAATCAGGGGCCTGTTTTAATGGGGAGTTGGTTGCTGCTTGGTTTAATAATTGTACTCGTCCGGGGTTTTTTATGGACCGGAGAAAGTTCTGCGATTGGCAAGCAAAAAAAACCAACCGATGGTTTTGACATTTAAAGAACGGCTCATAGTCACACCTATTAAAAAACCCACTTTCTGAGTGGGTTTTCGGATGTTCACTGAAGCAGGAAATGGCAAAGAGGGAAACGAATTTGTTAATAAAAGGGAAGTTTTAATTTATTTCAGAAGGTGAGACCTATAAAAGATTTTGGTTTAAGGTGGTAAAACCGGATTTATGTTTATTGAGGATAGTTAGAATAATGCCATTTCTTATCCGGATAAATCGGTTATTTCTTTGAAAATACCGGCCCGGAAAAACGGGCGTAGATGGTTGGCTAATTTTCAAAAAAATCAATACTTGACCATCGACGGGCAGCGCTCGATGGTATTTTATAAAGCCTCGACAGTTAATGATTGGGAAATCGGAGGGGTCTTGCCCCTTTCAGAACTTACGAAAGAGAGTCGGGTCGTAAGTCTGGTCATAGCCGGGATTTTTTTAGTGGTTTGTATCGTGGCCTTGTTTATTGCCTGAATTATTTCGGGTACTATTGTCAATCCGATTCAAAAAATAATCCTTTTGATGCGGAAAGCCGAAGAGGGAAATCTTTCGGTTGCTATGAATGTTAAATACAGTGATGAGAGAGGCCAGTTAGGTAAGAGTTTTAATGTGATGCTAAGTAAAATCGGCAAACTGATGGATAAAGTATTTGAAGAACAGCAAGAAATTCGTAAGGCTGAATTTAAGGCATTGCAAGCCCAAATTAATCCCCATTTTTAATATACCACACTAAACTCCATTATTTGGCTGGCTAGGGTTGATAGGGATGACGATCTTTTCAAAAGGAAAAAAATTCCCACTCGGATTATTAATACGGACCGTTTTTTTGATGCCGCCAATGCCCGGCAACTTATCGAAGATGCCTACTAAGCGGTTTGATTAATAACTTGCCCGATTTGCAGCTGATTGATGACTCTCCGGTAGGCGGATACAATGGTTTTCCGTTGGGCATCAACAGGATTCGTAATTTCAGCTTCTTTTTCGGTAGCCGATTTTTGTAATTGGGCTGATAATTCTTCTTGGTCCTGAGCTTCAATTTGGCTTGCGGAAGCGGTCATAGATAAATCGCCACCGGAAGGATCACTGGGTGCCAAAGAACCTTTTCGGATGGCTTCATCTTTTGCAATGGTTTCATTGGGATCAACCGAAATAGGACTGGTAGCTAATTGAACTTTGCCACCCGCTGCATATTGCATATTGCCGGGTCTCATTTCATAATAATAGCTGGCTTCGCCTTTGGCATAAGTTCCTGCAATGGTCATGTGAGCTGCTTCATGAGTTCTAACATGGATATCGTGGCTTTTTAATTTTTGAACCCGATTCACTGGATGGGGGGTTAATTTTTTGGCGGTGCTACCATTATCCGCAGCATCGTGATTTTGAATTTTTTGCTTGGAAGATGGTGATTTGGCTTGAACCTCGGCTTGCTCAGGGCTTTTTAAATATTTTTGAGCCGCAGGCGAAAGGGTAATCCGAATCAAGGAGGAATCGGGACCGCCCTGATTTTGAAGCTGTTTATCGACTCTCATTGAGTTTCCCGGATTTGTTTTTGAATGGGGACTGGATTGCTGATAGGTGGATTTTAATAAGGTAATCAAAATTAAGCCCCTCCTTTTCCGATTATCGGCAAGAGTTTGGGAAATGTTACAGTGAAACTTTTACAAAATTTTAATTGCAATCAATCCGATAATGATTCTTTAGTCCTATATTAAATTTTAGAATCGAACCGATATTTAATATGCAGTAAAACTATATCTTATGGAGGAGATATTATGGCGACCAATGGACCACGGTTTGACGATGTTAATGTAAATTCCCGTGTTAATAGTGTGGTCGGTATCAAAAAATATCAGCATATCAAAGAAGTTATGTCACAATTTGATTCCAAGTTTCAGGATGAACTCAATAAACAGACCCCGAAGATCGATCACAAAATAAAATAAAAAATCAATAAATATTAATTAAATTTATTATAATATTATTAGAAAGGTTCGTCAAATACCCGGTTCGATTGGGCAACTTTAGAAAATTTTATTTTGGTAACGGTTTCAAGGAAAGTTAGAATGGTATTCACTCCAAATGGAGTGAATACCATTCTTTGTTTTTGGGATCTTTTTAAATATATTCAAATAAAAGGAAGGAATATTTGGGGTGGACATTGTATATAAATCCTACGTGTTCCATAGCGCTATATTTTATACGATGAAGGGAGGCATGTTGTTTTTGAAAAAATGGTTGATTGGGTTATTAGTTGTAGGATTAATGGTGTGCAGCACTTTGATTACCTATGCGAGTCCAGGTGAATTTGGCAGGCGTGACAATTTTGGCGGTCCCGGCGGTCATCGGATCCGGGAGATGCGCAATGACTGCAGATATATCATTCATCGGACAGCGCGAGTCATATTCGAAGCTCAGCAAGGAGCAGAACGGGGACATCAATTTTTTGGTTTGGCCCGTGCGGTTTTT
>DNPQ01000203.1:2566-4443 GCA_003501335.1 Bacillota bacterium | reverse complement strand
GGCAGGCCGTCGCCAACCCCGAACGTACAGTCGTTTCAATTAAAAGACGGATGGGAACGGATTTCAAAGTTGGTATTGATGACAAACAATATACTCCGCCTGAAATATCGGCAATGATTCTTCAAAAGATGAAAACCGATGCCGAAGGCTATTTGGGCGAGAAAATTCAACAGGCTGTAATTACCGTTCCGGCTTATTTCTCTGATGCTCAACGGCAGGCCACCAAAGACGCTGGCCGCATCGCCGGACTCGAGGTATTACGGATCGTTAATGAACCGACAGCTGCGGCTCTGGCTTACGGACTTGATAAGGGCGGCGATCATACTATCCTGGTCTATGACTTGGGCGGTGGAACTTTTGATGTTTCCATCCTGGAGCTCGGCGATGGAGTTTTTGAAGTAAAGGCCACCGGTGGTAATACCCGGCTTGGTGGTGATGATTTTGATGAACGTGTCGTCAATTGGATGGCTGAACAGTTTAAAAAAGATAATGGAATTGACCTCCGGAATGACCGGATGGCGTTGCAACGGCTGAAAGAAGCTGCTGAGAAAGCCAAAATCGAACTGTCCGGTCTGGCTTCGACCGGTATTAACTTGCCGTTTATCACGGCGGTGAACGGTGAGCCCAAGCACTTGGATTTAACGTTAACCCGGGCTAAATTTGATGAGTTGACTGCTGATTTAGTGGAGGCTACAGCGGGTCCCACCAAACGGGCCCTTTCCGATGCCGGCTTAGATGTAAAAGATATTGATAAGGTTATTTTAGTGGGTGGTTCAACCCGTATTCCGGCTGTTCAGGATATGGTGAAAAAGATTATCGGAAAAGAGCCATATAAAGGCGTAAACCCTGATGAAGTAGTGGCCGTGGGCGCTGCGATTCAGGCCGGGGTTTTGACTGGTGAAGTAAAGGATATCGTGCTATTGGATGTCACTCCGCTTTCATTGGGCTTGGAGACTTTGGGAGGCGTATTCACCAGGATTATCGATCGAAATACGACGATTCCGACATCGAAGACTCAAGTTTTTTCGACAGCGGCCGACAGTCAGACTGCGGTGGATATTCATGTACTCCAAGGTGAAAGACCAATGGCTGCTGATAACATTACTTTGGGACAATTCAGATTGGACGGCATTCCACCGGCGCCGCGCGGAATTCCTCAGATTGAAGTGACTTTTGATATTGATGCCAATGGTATTGTTCATGTATCGGCCAAGGATAAAGGGACCGGGAAAGAGCAGAAAGTTACCATTACTACTTCCAGCGGCCTAAAGGATAACGATATCAACCGGATGGTTAAAGAAGCCGAGTCACATGCCGAAGAAGATAAGAGACGCCGTGAAGAAGCAGATTTGGTGAATGAAGCCGACGGCTTGATTTATACCACTGAAAAGACTTTGAAGGATATTGGTGATAAAGCCGATAAATCTCATGTAGAACGGGTGCAACAAGCCAAGGAAGAACTGCAAAAAGCAGTTACAGCTAAAGATTTGGCAGACATTAAAACGAAGAAAGAAACTTTAGAAAAAACTCTACACGATTTGTCAGCGACTATTTATAATCAGGCGGGTGCCAATCAAGCTGGACCGGATGCTGCTCCTGGAGCTGGAACCGATCAAGGACCGACTGGTTATGGACCTCAGAAAGAAGGACCTACGGTAGATGCCGATTATAAAGTCCAGGATGATAAGTAAAACAATTGACAATGGAATCGTTGACAATTTCATACATTGAGCTCTTAGCTAAATTTGGGGTTCAGCGAATGAATTCACAATTGACAACGGGAAGTCCCTGGTAGATAATGAATAAAGTATTTGAAGACGATGGTACTTTTCGTTGTTCATTGTGAACTGTCAATTTAACATGAATCCGGCAAGTAA
>DNPQ01000203.1:1990-2241 GCA_003501335.1 Bacillota bacterium | reverse complement strand
TTTTCTGCGTCACAGCAGAAAAATTTTAATGTACTTGCCGGATCGAGGTTTAAATGATTGTTAATTGAAAGGAAATGCTTATATGGCAAAACGTGATTATTATGAAGTACTGGGGGTCAGTAAAGAGGCAACCGATGAAGAATTAAAAAAGGCATATCGGATGCTGGCTCGTCAGTACCACCCGGATGTGAATAAAGATAATCCCAAGGAAGCAGAAACTAAATTTAAAGAGATCAATGAAGCTTATAGTG
>DNPQ01000203.1:0-1674 GCA_003501335.1 Bacillota bacterium | reverse complement strand
AGTGATCCCAATTTTGGCGCCGGTGGTGGCGGCTTTAATGGCGATTTTGGGTTCGAGGGTTTCGGCGATATTTTTGATATGTTTTTTGGTGGCGCAGGAAGCGGTTCGGGGCGTCGCCGCAATGGCCCTCAACGGGGTAACGACTTGCGTTATGATATGGAGATCGGTTTTGAAGAAGCGGCATTTGGCAAAGATGCTACTGTGGATATTCCAAGGACCGAAACTTGTCCAACTTGTAAGGGAAATTGTGCCAAACCCGGTACCCCGATTAAAACTTGCTCGGCTTGTAATGGTTCCGGTCAAGTTCAGGTCACTCAGAGCACGGCTTTTGGCCGATTTGTGAATGTAAGGACCTGTGATAAATGCCAGGGAGCCGGTAAGACGATTGAAACTCCTTGCAGTGAGTGTAGTGGTACGGGCCGGGTCCGGAAAACACGGAAAATTGATGTTAAAATACCCGGCGGGGTGGAGAGCGGTTCTAGGCTGCGGATTGCCGGGGAAGGGGAAGCCGGCACCCGGGGCGGTCAGTCCGGTGATTTATATATTTATATTTATGTTAAACCTCACGCTAAGTTTGAACGACAAGGCAATGATGTTATCAGTGAAATTAAAATCAGCATCACGCAAGCAATCCTTGGTACGGCAGTTCAAGTGGACACTCTGGATGGTAAAGTAGAATTGCGGATTCCCGAGGGTACTCAGCATGGTACTACTTTTAGAATGCGTGGTCATGGGATTACCTCTCTAAGAGGACATGGCCGGGGCGACCATCATGTGCGGGTAAAAGTATCCATCCCGGCTCGAATCAATAGCGAACAGCGGGAGCTTCTTCGGAAGCTGGCTCTTTCCTTTGGGGAGGAAGTTGAAGAGGATAAGGGATTTATGGGTAAAGTCAAAGATGCGTTTGGAAAGTAATTTTTAAAAGTAATTTTAATTTAGCATTCAATATATTTGAAGAATGAAAGTCAATGAAATGTTGACAATTATCAATTAAATGATGGGGCCCTTTCCGGCTCCTTTTTTAATTTGTATATTCTGGTATAATTACTAAAAGAGGTATCAGCAAGAGATTTGGGACTTAATACCTCCAATATAAACAAACCATTGTTAATTGTGGCAGTTGATGGGGAGAAGAAGAGTTAAGAACAAGTCTGAGATTGAAAGGATAAAACCAGCACTTTTGGTTTGGATTATCAACTTTTTTGTTCTGAAAGGGGATTTTAGTTTGAGCAGCGGATCATTTTGGAGTGAAATTAAGGTGGAAGTTCCGGTGGAATATGGGGAAATTATTGCTGAGGTCTTTCAGGAAGAAGGGGCAGGCGGTGTTGTTTATGATGACCCTCAAATACGTCAGAAAGTTGTTTTAAAGGATGATGAATATTTCGGTGAGGAATTGGATGAGTTGATTCCGGCCCGCTTTGGTTTACGGGTCTACTATCCGGTGGATGATCGATTGGGAGAACGGATTGAACGGCTTAAACAAAAGATTGAAGTTATTTTAGGACATTCTCCGGTTTTTGAGCTCAAGCAGGTTCAAGAAGAGGATTGGGCTGAAGCCTGGAAGTCCTATTTTAAACCGGAACATATTGGGAAAATCGTGATCAAGCCTAGTTGGGAAGAATATTCGGCTGCCGCCGGTGAATTGGTTGTTGAATTGGATCCCGGAATGGCCTT
>DNPQ01000254.1 GCA_003501335.1 Bacillota bacterium | reverse complement strand
AATACCAAAAGAAGATGAAAGACTAACGAAAACACTACCGCTATCATATAATTGGAACGGTCATTCAATTTCATTTTTCACTCCCCACTTTACAATGGGTTACTTAATATTGAGCCCGGATGCATTGGGTATTTGCTGCCGGTCCACACCAAGCAACGGTTTCTCCACTCCGGCGCTAGCCAAACTATCCAATACTTTCACGATTCTTTCATAAGTCACAGTCGCGTCGGGCCTTACAATGACTTGAGTCGCCGGATCCTTTTGAATTTGGCGTCCGATCTGCTGTTTCAAACTATTGATTCCGATCTTTTGTTTACCAAGATAGATCTGGGAATCAGCCGCTATTGTAACAACTAACGAATTGTTGGCGGTATTTCCCAAATGAAGAGCTTTAGGAAGCCGAACCGCCACACCGGTCTGGGAACCGTTGATGGTGGAAAAGAGCATAAAAAACACCAACATAAAAAAAAGTACATCAATCATCGGCACCAATTCAATCCGGGATTTTCTGCGTTTGATTTGAAGGTTCATCCGGATCACCTGGCCTTATTCAAAATTGCAATAATCTCTTCCGTATTAAAGGTGAGTTCCCGTGCCTTTTTCTCGGCGATACCATAAAAAATATTGACAAAAAATAAGGCGGGAATGGCGATTGCTAATCCAAAAGCGGTATTATATAGCGCCTCAGCTACGCCGGCGCTTAATTGAGTGGCTTGTCCACCGGAAACCACCGCTAGCGCACTAAAAGATTTAATGATTCCGGTTACCGTCCCCAGCAGACCTAATAACGGGCTGGCGGTGACCACGGTATCCAATAAGCCAAGTCCCCTTTGTAAGCTCCGCAGCTCCTGCTCTCCGACGCTTTGGGCAGTTTGATCAATCAATGAGCTGTCAGTCTGCCATTGCTTGATCACGCTCTCGATAATCCGACCAAGTGGCGTCCGCCAGCCTGAAGCCAAATATTTGGCTTCATCCAGCTTGCCCTGGGTCAAATGATGTTTTAATTGCTTAAATGCCCGTTCTGAGGTTTGGTTATGCAAACTATAATAAAGGATTCTTTCAACGACAATAATTAAGCCCAAGATTGAGCAAAATGCCAGCGGTATCATAATAATTCCGCCTTTGGTAAAAAATTGCCACATCTTTTCGGCCTCCTAAAATTTTGAACTATTTTGGTCTTTCTGGCTTTCTACGGTAAATTTCGACAGTAAGTAGGAAATTTCCTTTTTCCATTTATCACTAAAAAAGGCTATCCGAAAAGTAACTTAATGATAAGGATGATAATATTCACTCATTCAAAAGTGAGCTTATATATCCTAGCATTTTTAGGCACTTTTAGACAACCTTTAGAAATAGCTTTTATTTCGGTAAGCTTTACAAGTTCCAAAATTAAATCCAGCAAGTTTGAACAACTACTTGCTGGATTCCATGAAAAATACACTTTAAAGTTGGTGATTACCGTCCGACTCCCTCATAAATAAATCCAAAATTCTTAACGGTTAATGGGTCAAGGAGATTTCGGGTATCTAAAATGATATTCCCTTTCATGACTTCTTTAACCGATTTTAGATCCAGGCTTCGGTACTCGTTCCACTCCGTCATTATCACTAAAGCATCCGCATCTTTCACTGCTTCATACTCATTGGCTGTATATACAATCTGCGATCCAAATATTTTTCGGGCATTCTCCATCGCCTGTGGGTCATGGGCCTTCACTTTCGCTTTTTTCTTTAATAGATTTTCAATCACCACAATGGCTGGAGAATCCCTCATATCATCCGTTTCCATTTTAAAAGCCAGACCCAGTACTGCGATGGTTTTATTCTCCAAACTCCCCAATATTTTTTCCAGTTTTTGGACCATTCGTTCTTTTTGGGCCTCATTGGCTGTGATGACTGTTTTAACCAAAGACATTTCCACTTGATATTTCTTGCCGATTTCAACGAGTGCCTTAGTATCCTTGGGGAAACAACTTCCACCGTAACCCGGGCCGGGATGCAAAAATTTGGACCCGATGCGTCCATCTTTGCCCATGGCCTTAGCCACCTGATGCACATCAGCGCCAACGGCTTCGCAAAGATTGGCGATCTGGTTGATGAACATGATTTTCGTTGCCAAAAAGGCATTGCTGGAATATTTAATAAGTTCCGCAGTCTCCAAACTGCAAAAGATAAACGGGGTCTCGAACAAGAAAAGGCTGCGATAAATATCACTCATAATTTCTTTGGCTTTTTCCGATTCATAACCGATGACTACCCGGTCGGGATGGAAGAAATCTTGAATAGCCTTTCCTTCCCGTAAAAATTCCGGATTGGAGACCACATCAAAGCAATCTTTACCGGATTCTTTGGCAATTTGTTCTTTAACCCACCGGTTGGTGCCTATCGGCACGGTGCTCTTGGTCACGATAACTTTATAGCCGTTTAAATTTTTTCCAATAGCCTTGACTACCGCTTCAACTTGTGATAAATCCGCTTCCCCGTTTTCTTTGGGAGGAGTTCCCACTCCGATAAAAATAACTTCACTGTCACAGATGGCTTGTTCGATATCAGAAGTAAAAAAGAGGCGCCCTGACTTAACATTTTTATCGAAATGCTCCTGCAAACCTGTTTCATAAATCGGAATCTTACCGCTATTTAGTAAATCTATTTTTTCCTTCAGAATATCACAACAAGTAACATGGTTTCCAAAGTCGGAGAGTCCAACTCCACTGACCAGTCCCACATAGCCAGTTCCAATAACTGCAATTTTACGCGCCATAATGAACCTCTTTTCTGCTCTAATTAATTCGATTTGTTTTTGTGATACCAGGCAATAAAACGCTTGATTCCTTCCTCAATACTGATCTTCGGCTCATAATTCAATTC
>DNPQ01000278.1 GCA_003501335.1 Bacillota bacterium | reverse complement strand
AGGAATCAAATTGAAGTGAATTTATGGAATGGGGAGAAAGATGAAGCTAATTTATTGAAATAACGGTAGGAAATTGATTATTACAATTGAGGTTTAAAAGAAATTCTGATATTATAAAATATCTATTCATTATTAATAATAATAACAAAAATCTAAATTGATTATAGCATAATTAGATGAAAGCGTCAAGAGAATTAGAAAAAATTGGGAATTATCTGTTTTAAAGATTTCATTTGCGAATTTTACGTTCTGAAATCAATCGAATAGAAGCGCCCATATCATCAGGAAGCCCTTGAGGAGAGTGAAACCAGCATTGAATAAAATTACATCAACTAAGGTTAATGTCTCGGGTGTAGCGAAATTGCGTAAAGGGAAAGAAAATGGCCGAAGTGCTGAAAAGAAAACTGAAACGATTTTGGAGAAAAAAGATAGTTCACCGGAATCTCTGGAACCGTTTGATGAAGAAACGGATGAAGAATCGACGGATAGTGATCGTCAAGAGAGTGAGGAACCGGAGGAAAATTTTTCCGATTCCGACAAGGGGTTTGGTTTTGATCAAACTGAACCCGATCTGATTTTACCGGTAGATGAAGCCATAGCGGATAATGTGGCACTGGATGATCCGGTACGGATCTATTTGAAGGAGATCGGCAGAGTTCCTTTACTCAACGGAGTTGAAGAGGTCGAACTGGCTAAACGGTGTGAACAGGGAGATGAAAATGCTAAACAGCATTTGATTGATGCCAATTTACGTTTGGTAGTCAGTATTGCCCGGCATTATATCGGTCGAGGGATGTTACTTCTGGATTTGGTACAGGAAGGCAACCTGGGACTTATTAAAGCAGTGGAAAAATTTGATTACCGGAAAGGGTACAAGTTTAGCACTTATGCTACTTGGTGGATCCGTCAGGCCATTACCAGGGCAATTGCTGATCAAGCACGCACTATCCGGGTACCTGTTCACATGGTAGAAACAATCAATAAATATACCCGTATTTCTCGACAAATGGCTCAAACCCTTGGCAGAGAGCCAACCTCTCTTGAAATTGCTACCGAGATGAATCTTACGGAAGAGCGTGTCAAGGAAATTATTAAAATCGCTCAAGAGCCGGTTTCCCTGGAAACCCCTATCGGGGAGGAAGAAGATAGCCATCTGGGAGACTTTGTTGAAGATCATGATGCAAAAGCGCCGGTTGAAGCGGCTTCTTTTAAATTACTCAAGGAAAAGCTGGCCGAAGTCATGGGGAGTTTAACCCCGCGGGAACAACAAGTACTATGCTTGCGGTTTGGCTTGGAAGACGGCCGTTCCCGTACTCTTGAGGAAGTTGGGCAATATTTTCATGTGACGCGGGAAAGGATTCGCCAGATTGAGGCCAAAGCCCTCAGAAAACTGAAACATCCCAGCCGAAGCAAGCAGTTAAGGGATTTTCTTGAAGATTGATGAAGAATTTGCGATAACCCATGTTTCAATGCCATCAAGCTCAATGAGAAAAATTGCGGCGAATGGGCTTCTCAATTTACTCGGATGGCATTGATGAAAAACGGGATGGATGATTAGTGAACCCAAATCTTGGTTTCCACAGACATTCCCGGTAACAGCACCATGGAGTCTGGAACATGGTCCAGTAAGATTTTTACCGAAACCTTTTGAGTCGTTTTCGTAGTATCACTGATTTGAAAGGGTGGATCCGTGATCTTGGCAGCAATTTGGTTTACCCGGCCTTTCAAAGGCCGGCTAGGATAGGCGTCAACGTATATTTCAACGGACTCACCCGGATGGACCTTTCTGATTTTAGTTTCTTCGTAGTTCGCGGTAACCCAGATATTATGCAAATTGTTAATTAAGAAGATGACTTGGCCGGCTTGCGCTACCTCCCCCTGCATGATGGAGCGTTTAGCTATATAGCCGGAAATCGGAGCAAAGATCCGGGTGTTGCTCAATTGAGTCTGAATGACTCCTAGTTGGGCCTTGGTATTACCCACTTGATCTTGGGCTATTTTATACTGAACCTGGGCTGTATCGAGAGCGCTTTGGGTGTGATCATATTGTTCCTTGGAAATAAATCCCGTTTTAAATTGGCTTTCGGCACGGTCGAAATCTTCCCGGGCTTTCTTTAGATTCACTTCATTTAAAGTTACATTCTCCTCTGCAGAAACGAGTCCGGTACTGTACTGATTCTCTTGAGCCAGCAAGTCTGAATCGTCGAGTTCTACCAGTAATTGCCCTGCTTTAACCCTGGCGCCTTCATCCACGGTCAAAGTACGAATCCGCCCCATCATTTTCGAACTGACGGAAACATGATCACCATCAATCGCGGCATCATCGGTATAGACATACTTGAATGAATGAATCCAATAATACAAGCACCCCAATCCGGCAGTGATGAGGACGATCAGAATGATTCCTCCTAAAATTACGGGCTTTTTGTGTTCAGGGGTTTGAGTTGACATGACTTTTTCTTCCTTCCTGTTTTCTTTTATACCGCTTGTTCATCTGTATAGGCCCCGGTGAACTGGCTGTTATAAAGGTCGGCGTAAAAGCCGCCCTCCTCGATGAGCTGCTGGTGATTTCCCATTTCGATGATGGCGCCATTATTCATTACTAAAATCAATTCCGCATCGCGAATGGTTGACAGCCGGTGCGCTATGACAAAACTGGTTCTGCCTTTCATCAGTTCCTTCATGGCTTTTTGGATATAAACCTCGGTTCGGGTATCGACACTGCTGGTGGCTTCATCCAGGATCAGGATGGTCGGATCGGCAAGGATCGCGCGGGCAATGGTTAAAAGTTGCTTTTCACCCTGAGAGATATTGGATGCTTCTTCATTCAGAATGGTGTCATATCCGTCCGGTAAGGCCCGAATGAAGTGGTCGGCGTGGGCAGCTTTAGCGGCTGCAACGATTTCTTCATCGGTAGCCCCTTCTTTACCGTAGGCGATGTTTTCTTTGATGGTGCCGTTAAACACCCAAGTGTCTTGAAGCACCATACCGAACATGGTGCGTAAGTCGCCCCGTTTCAAGTCCCGGATATCCACACCGTCGATAGTGATCCTACCGCCGGAGATATCGTAAAAACGCATCAGCAGATTGACCAAAGTGGTTTTACCGGCTCCGGTGGGACCTACGATAGCAATTGTTTGGCCCGGCTTAACGTCGATATTCATATTTTCTATCAACGGGGCCTCTTCTTTATAGCTAAAATTGACATTTTGGAACCGAACCCCGCCCTGAGGGTGCTCAATGGCTTTGGCGTTAGCTTTTTCGGGGATTTCTTCCACTTCATCCAGAATTTCAAAAACCCGCTCCGCTGAGGCAATCGTGGACTGCAAGATATTGGCGATATTAGCGGTTTGCACAATCGGTTGTGAGAATTGTTGCGAGTACTGAATGAAAGCCTGCACATCCCCAAGTTCAATTTTACTCTTGATGACATAGATACCCCCGACGGCGCAAACAATCACATATCCGATATTGCTGATAAACTGCATGGCTGGAAATATAACCCCTGAGACAAATTGGGCACGCCATCCGGAACGATAGAGACGGTCATTAATTTCATTGAATTCCTGAATGGATTTGGTCTCATGCCGGAAAGCTTTGACGATCTTATGGCCGGTAAACATTTCTTCCACATGGCCATTTAAGGCGCCCAGTTCTTTTTGCTGGGCTGCGAAGTTCTTTTGAGAACTTTTGGCGATAAAGGCAGTTACGGCAAAAGAAACCGGCAAGGTGACCAAGGTTATTAAGGTCAACATGGGGCTAATCGTAAGCATCATAATGATGACGCCAATAATCGTACAGAGCGAAGTGATCAACTGCGTTAAGCTTTGTTGCAAAGTGTTACTGACATTATCAATATCATTGGTGACCCGGCTCATAATTTCTCCATGGGACCGCGCATCAAAGTATTTTAAAGGCAAGCGGGCCAATTTGTCATTAACATCCCGCCTCATGTTGAAAACCGTTTTTTGAGAGACTCCCGCCATCATGTATTGTTGAATATAGGTGAATATAGAGCTGATAACATAAAAGCCGATTAAAATCAGAATAATCCTACCAATATATTTAAAATCAATGGACGGCACCGGTTGATGATTCATATAAGCCACATATTTTCCGATCAAGCCGTTCATAAGCCTGGTTGTGGCCTTGCCGAGAATTTTAGGGCCTAAAACACTAAACGCCGTGCTTAGAATGGCGAACGAAAAGACAATGGTTAATTGAGAGCGATAAGGGCTTAGATAAATTAAAAGCCGTTTGACGGTGCCTTTCACATCTTTGGCCTTTTCAGCAGGCCCTCTCATAGGGCCACCGCCAAAACCTCCGCCCGGCCTTCCGCCGCCCGGGCCTGAAGAATCCCTGGTCCTTCGTTGTTCGGCACTCATAGGGAGCACCTCCTATCATCATGTTGTATGACAAGTCTCATGCGATTTCCTCCTCTGAGAGTTGAGAGGCAACGATCTCCCGGTAAACGTTACAAGTTTGGTAGAGCTCTTTGTGGGTTCCCATTCCGGCTATTTTTCCTTCATCGAGAACGATGATCCGGTTCGCATCCATAATGGTAGCCACCCGTT
>DNPQ01000265.1 GCA_003501335.1 Bacillota bacterium | reverse complement strand
ACATAAGGTTGTCCGATAAAAGAAGTCATGGATGCTTGAAAAATGATATTGCCTTTATGCTGCTTTTTCATATAAGGAACTACGGCGCGGGTTAAAGCAAAAGCGCCCATGATGTGAACATCCATTACTTTTCGGAAATCGGCGTCAGTGGTCTCCTCAATCGGTTTTTTACAGTGGACTCCGGCGTTGTTAATCAGAATGGAGATTTCCCCATAAAGCCTCGTCACTTCTTTAATAAAGGCATCGGCATGATCCGTAGCGCTAATGTCAAACCGGATGTAATGAGCCTGGGGACCCAGTTCCGCGCATACCTTGGCGCCGCTCTCTTCATCCTCCAATCCGACCACTACAACTTCAGCTCCGGCATTAATGTAACATTGGGCGATAGCGTGCCCCAAGCCGGTCGTGGCACCGGTAATAAGTGCCCGTTCCCCTTTTAAGCTGAACATTTCCTGATAGCTTTTCATTGATTACACCTCGTTATTTTAATATCTGAAGTTTGGTATTTATAAGGAATAAAATATTCTTTATGCCCCATTTTCTCCGATTGGGTCTGTTCTCCCTCACAGATGTCGATGACGTAATTCAGCAGTTCCTCGGCGAGGATTCCCAGTGACTTTTCTCCGGTGAGGGCCGCTCCGGCGCAAAAGTCCATATCATCGATCATCCGGCGATAAGTTTCTTCATTCCCGGTAATTTTGACTACCGGAGCCACCGCGCTGCCTACTACCGTTCCTCTACCCGTCACTAAAAAGGTGATCTGGGAGCCGCAAGAAATCAAATCCATTAATCCTTCGTTGTCATTTGGATTGGTATAACCGAACTGCATCCAATATGGATCAGGCGTACTGTCGAGTAGCCAAAGTCCCTTTCCGGTGGGACGCCCACCGACTTTCAGCACTCCTTCAATGGGCTGGGAACCGCTTTTTACTAAAGCTCCCATACTTTTTTCTTCAATTGTGGTCAATCCACCCACAAAGTTGCCGGGAGAAATGGAAAACTGGCGAACCGCTTTACAATAGGCCAAAGCTTTATCATAGGTATAAGCCAGCTCCTGGCGGGCAGTTTCATTTTTGGCGCGCTTGGTTACCATCTCTTTCAGCCCGATGGCTTCGACAATTTCTTCAAAGATGGCAGTTCCTTCCATACGCACCAACTGATCAAAAAATTTTCCCACCACAACATTCCCGGCCAGACCGGAGGTAAAATCGGATCCGCCGCATTCAGCGCCGATAATAAGATCACTCACATCCATTTCCACCCGGGCCGAATCTTTCGCCAACCGCTTCAACATTTTCGTGACGATTTCCCGGCCTTTGGAAACTGTTTTTAGGGTTCCGCCGCATTCCTGGATTAACAACCATTCACTAATTCTTCCGGCTTCCCTGGCCTTTTCGGCGAGTCGCTCAGCCTGAATATATTCACAACCCAATCCCACCGGCAATACCGCCCCGACGTTGGGATGACGGATCAGTGAGAGCAGCATCCGCACAGCGTACTCGTTATCAGTGCATCCCGGAAAGCCGACAACATCGACCTCGTTCCCGGGAAAAGCGGCTGCTATCTCCTTCGCTACAAAGGAAGAGCATTCCACGGTATAAATAACCAATACTTTGTTGCGAATACCCTTGGAACCATCTTGGCGCAAGAAGCCCTGCCAACTTCGGTGTGAATTTTTTGTCATAATCCTTACCTCAAAGATGATTTATCTTACTCATATTTGGTATCAGTGGGCGCCCCGGTTTTTACATCCAGCGTTCCTGATCTTTCATCGTATAAACTGCGGCAATTATGCAAATGCACCCATTCGCCGCTGTGAATCAAACAGGTCGCTTTGCCGATGATAACCCCGTATTTAATGATCGACTCATCTTTCCCGATCTCCCGGTTCGCTACTTTATGTCCGTTTTGAATGGCCTGATCAATGGTAATCTCCTTCGTCGTGGTGTTACCATTTACTTTAATTGCTCCCGGAACCAGATCCGTCAAAGCGGTGCAAACATTATCCCTGGTTTCAATCTGAAAGCAGGTCTGTGTAAATTGATCCGCCATCTTCAATCACCTCTCATAATGCAAAATACCGTTCGGCATTGTTATAAGAAATGTCTTCAATCATTTGACCCAGCAGTTTCATATCCCGGGGCAAACGGCCTGTTTCCACCCAACCGCCCACCAAGTTGCAGAGAATCCGCCTGAAATATTCATGACGGGGGTATGAGATAAAGCTCCGGGAATCGGTGAGCATTCCCACAAACCGGCTTAACAGACCCTGTTCAGCCAAGGCTTTCAATTGGCGGTTAATTCCCTCCTCGGTATCGTTGAACCACCAGCCCGAACCGAATTGAATCTTTCCGGCAATGATGCCGTCTTGAAAATTGCCGATCATCGTACCGATCACTTCATTGTCGCTGGGATTCAGACAATACAAAATCGTCCGCGGCAATTCATCCCCCTGATCTAAAGCGTCGAGGAGAAGAGCCAGGGGTTTAGCGAAGGGACGGTCATTGATGGAATCATATCCGAATACTCCCTGCATGCGGGTATTGTTAAAACGCATTGCTCCGATATGCAGTTGCATGGCCCAATTCAACTTGTGATACAGCCTTCCCAGAAAAAGCAGAGTTTCCGTTTTAAAAGTATCCACTTCTTCCGCACTTAACACCTGACCGCTGAGCCGTTTTTGAAAGACTTTTTCTACTTCTCCGGTGGAACTGCGGCGGTAGTATACTTCATCCAAGGCGTGATCAGCCAACCGGCAGCCGTTTTGGTGAAAATAATCAACCCTTTTTTCCAGCGCTTGCAGAAAA
>DNPQ01000069.1 GCA_003501335.1 Bacillota bacterium | reverse complement strand
TGAATGTTCTTGCCCATTTGCAAATCCTCAATCAGTTTCCGTCCATGCTCCGGCCAGGTGAGGAGTTCTTTGAGCTGAGTCGCGGTTGACTCCGCCAGAACCAGATCCTCCCACTCCATCTTGGTAGTTAGCCGGCGGGCCGGAAAGTCGGCGCTGTACTCATACTGCAAATCCTCACCGCTTAGGATCTGGCTCAATGCGCTCCCGCTCAAGGCCAACTGTTGATGGAATACCGGGCTTCCTTCCTCCCACTGGACTTCCCGGAGAATATTCCCGCCATAAAGTCTGCCACTGGGAGCAAACAATGAGGCATATTTCAACTGTTCGCTCACCTTCGTCCCTCCCAACAGGAAAAGAGCCGTTTTCAGTGTGGGAATAAAGCCGTTGAAACTACGGATCGTGATGCCTCCGAATTCACTGTAAGTCTTTTCATACTTCGGATTCGGGGCTAAGAATGGATCCAATAGTTCCGGCCGGACCTCAGGGGCTAGGGCTAATGCCACTACTAGCCGCTCCTCGGGGGTTACCTCATTTTTTTGCAAAAAACCGGCATAAAAAAACCCCGCTTCGCTTAAGTCCAAAGCAGGGGGAATGAGTTCAATAGGTTGTTCCAGGGTGTCCCGGTGAATTAAGTTCTTAATCCGCTGAGTGATGATGGCTTGCAGCCAGAGTAAATCCTGTTCTATTAATCTAGCGTTTTGGTCTAATGATGACATTTGGTTCCTCCAATGATATATAAAAATAAAAATTAAATATATCGAAAAAAGTAATCCAACTTTAATAAAAAACCCACTTTCTTATTTTCTACCCCCTTCTATCCTTAAAACTTTACCCAAAGCACCTAATTTTTCAATCAATTTTGTTGCCTTCCCATAAGGAAAATCTCTTACAAGAACTAAGGGAAGTTTTTTTGAACCTTTCACCAATTCATTGGTAGAGACTTCCAAACCAAAAGTATTTTTAATAGTAATTAACTCTTTTAAGCCACCTTCCGGAAAAGTGACTAATATAATATCACCAGTATCAAAGTTTGTTTGGTTTACTGTGTTTTGAGTCTTACAAATTACACACCCATTATTTATCCATTTAATAAAGTCTGATGTTACTAAATTAGCTCCATTAGGATTTATATACCCGGAGTCAACAATATATAAATTGGCTGAGTTTGGATCCCGTTCCATTAAAAAAACATTACCACCGCCATCATCACCAACAGCAATATATCCTTTAGCATACTCTGCTATTTCCCATGTCAAATTTCGCTCAATAAAATCTTGAGTTCCGTAAATAAGCACTCCATAGTTAATTGATAAGCCATTTGAGTATTTTAATAATTCTTTATATACCTCTGGTAGTTTGACTCCCATTTCTGTTTCTATCGTATCGATCTCAATATCATCAGCTGAAGGATTTTTTTTTAAACTATCAATTTTTGTGGAATCTATCACTTGATAAAACCTCCTATACTTTCGAAATACTTGTAGGCATCGTTTATTGCTTTTCGAGTTATTTTAATATCTACTCCTGCGTCAAGCATTTCTCGATAACTAAAATCAAATTCACTTTTTATATCGGTATCATATCCTTTATCCCTCCGTCTCGCCCTTTGTGCTGCAGATATCTTAGCATGAGGACTGCCTGAATTAGATTTAAGTAATATCGCCGGAGCTTTATTTTCATCATAGGGTAATCCTTTCTTTTGTGCCCATTGTTTAGCCCATTCATTTTGTATTGGATGATGGGATTGAACATACCCATCAGCAGCAATATTTTGATGCCCTGGTGCACGATTAATTCCAGGACTTAAATTACCATGTAGATCAACATCCCCTGTTTTATAGCCACCGGGTCTTTTAGTAACAACATTCTCAACATTCAGCCCCCCATGCTTTCCAGCACTTCCTACATACTCAAATACCCATTTACCGCTTTGTTCAACCGGGGTAATCGACTTAAATACCGGATAGGCCTTTTTCACCTTTTCGGCCGCTTCAATAGCCTCATCCTGGGTCAATGCGCCGTTATGATCCGCATCCTCTTTCTGCTGCTCTTTATCTAAGGCAGCGAGGCCCGCATTAACCTGTGCATCATGCTCCGCTTCATTCTTTGGTGCTTCTTCTTTCGGCTTATCCGCCCCACTGAGTTTAGCAATGAAAGCCTTCGCCTTCCCCACGATGAACCCGACTGCCTTGCCAACGGCCTGATGAATGGGGTTGCTGATTTTCTGGATAATTTCCTTAATCTTCGCCGCCAATCCTCCAATTCCTACCAAATTCGCCAAAAAACTGATGGCCACCGGCAGGGCTTTAACCAGAGAATTCTCCACTGCAGCCACGGCCTTGGTGATGTTTCCCCCGGCGATCTCGGCAATGGAGTTAAAGACGGCATTGACCAAAGCGGCGATCTGCTTAGCCCGTTCGATAAAAAATTGAATCAAGTTGTAAATGGTGATTACCGCCTGGATAATAGCGCCCACCGGATTAAACTAGCGTACTTGTACGCTACTGATCAAATTTTTCTACGGCCCGTCCGAACACGGTATTTCGCAACCAGCTTATAAAGGCATCAAAAAAGAGAGCTTTCAGCTCTCCTAAAAATTCTTTCGCCATGTCCAACAAAGCAATGGGCCCTTTGGTTACCAAATCTCCGACCCAGGCGACGCTTTTCTCCACCTGGTCCATGACCTTCTCAGCCATGGGTCCCACTTTTTTAACCACCTGTGCCCGAATCGCCTGCCAGGTGACACCGAGGATCTGGGCCATCAGGCTGAAAATCCCCGCCAAATTTAGCTTCTCCGGTAAGGCAATTCCGGCGTTACTCAAAGTTCCTTACATTGATTAGTTAGGCTTACCTATATTGCAAAGTTCCAACATATTTGAAACTTATTTCATCATGCTCAATTTCCTTTATACTTCCACTATATTTTAAATTATATATCAAAACTGCAGAATTAGTATTTACTGGTAATTTATTACTAAATAAACTGACCAATTTCGGAATCACAATTGATTCATACGAACACCCTGAAATTAAATTTTTTAAGGTATCCACCTTGTTTTCATGGTATACCCTTTCTAAAAAATCTTCATCAAAATCATCTATGTCAATATTAAAATCGACTAGAAATGGCGATGGCAGCCATTCCCCCTCATCTGTATATTTTAGTTCGGTATACAGATCTAAATGATCTTTAGAATTGATATTACCAATCCACAATGAAACAAAATCACTGTTATCCATACACATCCTCCTAATTATTTTAATCTTAATCCTTCGGGTAAAGCATCAACTCCACCTTTTAACCTGTTCTTTGCCCAATTATTTAATTTTTGAACAAACATATTGTAATCTTTTAAAGAGAGCCTGTAGCTCCCCTATAAATTCTTTAGCCATTTCTATCAAAGCGATTGGGCCTTTGGTAATGAAAGCCACCACAAAGTCGATGCCTTTTTCCACTTGGTCCATGACTTTTTCGGCCGTGGGGCCTAAACGGTTAACCACCTGGGCCCGGATGGCTTGCCAGATGACACCGAAGATCTGGGCCATCAGGCTAAGTACTTAATTTATAGTACTTTCATTTAAAAGTGAATCTTTTTCGGTTCAAAACAGAAAATTGCCGTCGACTTATTTTAATCTTTACACTGTATTTTCGATTTACCTCCAGAACATCCGCTATTTGCCGGATTGATGAATTTGATCCGCGCTTTAGTTCCAATATCAACTCATTACGAACCGTCTTATATTTGTCGTTTGGCAGCTCTTCCAGCTTAACCTTCAATGCTATCAAAATAAAAATATCCATTTCTTATTTTATTTAGACTAAATTTCTTCCAACTTTATTATCCCTTTAAAAATCTGAACCTTCGTTGATATTCATTCAGTAAATCATCCAATTCGATACTGGCGTTTAAAACGTCGGTATCGGTATACCCTTTTTCACTCCATAGTTGGTGCATCCTATCGCGTGCAGTTTTGATCCGTTCCTGGAGTATTTCTAAGGAAACATAATCTTCACTGATTGACATCCCTGGTTATCCTTTCAGTTCAACGAGTCACCCATGTTACTCAAATTTTGGTTTTCCCTTTATATAAGGCTTGATCGATCAGCTTTCCTTAATTTTCTTAATCAGTTCCTTTGGTCCATTCTGGGTTAAAGTCCAATTATCATAGCAAAGATGCATCAAGAAGTTATTGGCGTCATTTTTTGTCACCTTATTTTTATTATAGGTTGCCGTCACCTTGCCGTCAATATTTAAATTCATAAAATTTTACACTATATTTATAATATTAATATGACTACATGGAGGGATTAACCTGCCGTCAATTATGCCAAAATTTACATTCCGCACCGATCAGGAAACTCTAGATAAGCTTAGATATATCGCTGACAATAATTTTCGAACTTTAAATAAAGAACTAGAAATGTTAGTTAAAACTCATATTGCGGAGTATGAAAAGAAAAACGGACCGATCAAATTTGAATGATGGCAGCCTATATAAAGTTGTTCACTTACCCCCGGCCCACCCAGAAGGAAAAAGGCTGTTTTCAGCGTAGTAATAAACCCGTTAAAACCCCTAATCCCAATCCCTTCTACTTCAGTATAACCTCTTTCATACCCGTCATGCCGACTCAAAAGAGAGTCCAGCAATTCCGGCTGCACCTCGGGTGCCAAGGCTAATACCAGCACAAGACGCTCCTCGGGAGATAATTCATATTTTTGCAGGAAATCGGCATAAAAAACCCCTGCTTCACTTAAGTCCAAAGCAGGGGGAGTAAGTTCAATGAGTTGTTCCGGGGTGTCCCGGTTGATTGAATTTTTAATCCGCTGAGTGATGAGGGCTTGCAGCCAGAGTAAATCTTGCTCGATAACTCGAGCGTTTTGATCTATTGATGACATTTGGTCCCTTTCCATATTAATAAATATAGTAATTGGTCTAATTATACTCTGAATTTCATTCGTTCAAATCTTTCAAAATACTCACTAAAGTCTTCATCCGGAAATAACATCGATAAATATGGCAAACGTTCTTTCAATTCCTCTTCAAGGTTAAAATCCACCTTATCAAAACTTAAATCGGAAAAAAGGTATTCCCAAAAATGCAACCCTCTTGTTTTCAATATATGTTCCATATACTCCGGGTAAGAAATACTTAATTTAATTGGTTCTTCTGCCGCAGGCACCCAATAGACATTAGGCTCAATTTGTCCATTATTCACTTTTACAGCAGCCATATCTCCTGATGCTGCGCGAAAATCAAAGAAGCGATATCCTTGTTTCAATAACTTTGCCTCATGAGGTGGAACATTATCCTTATCAAAAGTGGTTAGCGGATTAAGAAACATTCTGGAAAAATTCCAAATATACATCTCTCCACCAGTTTCGAAATATTCACCAAAATCAATAGACCAGTATAATTTTAAATTCTCTAACGAAAAAATATATGGGTAAAATTCTTCTGGTACTTTAACTTTATAATCAGTTTCTACTCGAAGAATCCTTTTCTTTATTCTATCTTCAGATAACTCTTCGAAATCTTCTGATATTTCTTTTATTATAACTTTCCTTGTATTCTTCAGCCCTTCAAATGTTTCGAAAACTCTTTTTTCAAAAATCTGATACATGTATATTATCACCTCACTCAAAAATAAAAGTATCTTTTTACATAAGAATTATTTATTGAATTTCTTTGCTCTGAAGATAACCCTTCAACCCTATCAAAAATATCGTCAACCTTTTTAAAAATACCCTTCTTAATCCGTTCCTCAATGATCAATTCAGCTTTTGTTCTAGATATCTTCAAAGCATTCCGGACCTTTTTAGAATCAGTTTCTTGATTAATGTTTATTACCTCTACATTAAATACCGGTGGACTTACAGGTTGATTGACTTCCTTTTGAACTTTGGTATCTTTTTCCCACTTTCCTCCCTCATTTGTAACATAATATCCCCATTGAACTTTGATACTTGATATAAAATCTTGATATTTCTCTTTAGTATTATAAGTTAAACGCACCTCATACCAAATCATATCCTGCTTCCCATCTATTGCTTCTTTAGCAGGTTGCTCGACTTGATCCCTCAAGGTAGAATTAAGTTTTGCCTCACCTGGAGTCAAATTGGAATCAGTAGCATAACCACCAAGACTTTCCGGGATGAGATGCATTTTAACAAAAGTCCCTCCCCGGCCATTGGTTAATTCATATTCTTCTATTTTGTTCCAACCCGGTAATTTCCCTGAATGTGCGCCTGCTTTTGAACCTTTAGCAAAACCATTTACCTTATTAAGAAAAGCTACTTTCGTTTCTTCCGAGGCTTTTACATCATTTATAAATGGTGGATAAATTACCGGTGGAAATTCTTTATTTTGGTCGTTAATTTGTATATACGACAATGTATCTGCTAAATCTAACAATAACTGTTTTAATTCAGAAAAACCTTGTTCCTGTTTTTCCTTATTAGAAATGTCATTATTCAATCGTTTACCGGTTATTTTATCTGGTAACTCCTCTTGAAGGATTTTTATTCGTGAAAAAATCTTTTCCGCGTTTTCAATGTATTTCTTATCTTTAGGATTATTCTTATCCCTAGCCTTTTTTAAAAATTCTGCTATAGCAATTGGTTTGGATTGTACAATTAATGTTGCGTTTTTCCCTTCTCCTTCAAAAAATAAAGTATGTTTTTCTCCATTCTTGGATATAAATCCCTTTCTAGCCTTCCACCACTCAGCAAAATTACCAACCTTATCCTTAACCCCTTCTACAACAGCCTCTCCTGTATCCTTTATCTTCCCGATTAACGTCTTCGCTTTCCCCACAATAAACCCGACCACTTTTCCGACGGCCTTATCGATGGGTTTGCGAATTTTTTGAATTATCTCTTTAATTTTCTCCACAATTCCACTAATTCCTACCAAATTCGCCAGAAAACTGATCGCAACCGGCAGAGCTTTAACTAAGGAATCCTCTACCGCATCCACAGCTTTTTTGATATTGCCTCCGGCGATCTCGGCGATGGAGTTAAAGAGCGAATTGACAAAGGCGGCGATTTGCTTGGCCCGTTCGACGAAAAATTGTATGGTGTTGTATATCATAATGATCGCCTGAATAACCGCTCCCGCTGGGTTAAACATGCTGATCAGTTTTTCCACGGCCCGGACGATGACGGTATTACGAATCCACTCGATAAAGGAATTAAAAAAGAGAGCCTGTAGCTCCCCTATAAATTCTTGGGCCATATTCATTAAAGCGATTGGGCCTTTGGTAACCAAATCCCCAACCCAGGCAATACCCTTTTCCACTTGATCCATTACCTTTTCAGCCATTGGCCCCACTCTTTTAACCACCTGGGATCTAATGGCCTGCCAAGTGACACCAAGGATCTGGGCCATCAGGCTGAAAATCCCCGCCAAGTTTAGCTTCTCCGGTAAAACGATCCCGGCGCTCCCTAATGTCCCAAAAAGCCACCCGGCCAGCCCCGTCTGGAGATGGGCGCCGATATGAGCGAGAAAATTACCCAAACCGCCCCGGACGGCAGCGATCAAATTTTTCAGAAATCCGGCTGGATCGCTTATGATCTTTTGGAGGACTCCTTTGCCCTGGTTTAAAATACCCATGATCTTCTGCCCGGCCGATCCGGCCAGACTCAGTGCTCCTTCGAAAATGAACTCCATCAGTTTCGGCCCGGCTTGACGGACAAAATTAGTAATCCGACTAACCGGAGCCAGAAAGATTTGCTTCACTTTTTCAAACGCCCGCCCTAAGTTTAACAAGTCTAAAGGCGATAATACATCCCCGGCTTTACGGAACTGGCCGGTAATAGTGTTCCAAGTAATATTGAGTTTTTGGAACTCCCCTTGAAACCAGTTAGAGGCTTTGGTGATCACTTTAGCTTGCTCCAGACTGTCAAACAGTGCTGCGCCGCCGGGTATGATTCCCATAATGGCTTTCACTACTGTGACGCTATCCCGTTTTACTGCCTGGCCGCTCAAAGGATCACTGCCGATGACGAGTGTCAACAGATCATAGCCGGGGATCTGCCGGATCATTCCGGCAACCGGTTTTAAGATCCCGCTTAAGCCGGTATTTCCTTGGCTTTCTGGTTTAGCCGCCAGTTGTACGCTCCCCCCAGCGTTTGATTTGGATAGAGGAGTCCCCTTGGTTTGATTTGCTGCTTGCCCCGGCGAATTCACCACCCGGTCGGCCATGGCGTCGGCTTCCTTTTCATAGCGGTCCCGCCCAGCGGTCTCTTGCAACTGGTATTGCAGTCCCGGCAGCGTTTGTTGCTGTTTCACATGGGTCAGTTCATGGGCCAGCAAATGATTACCGGTGCTGGTATCCGGGTTGTATTCCCCTTGATTGAAATAAATGTCTTGCTTACTTGTGAAAGCTCTGGCTCCCATCGCCTCGGCCACAGCGGCGGAAGACGGATCTTGGTGGAGACGGACGTTTCCTAAGTCCATCCCCAAAGCCGGTTCCATCTTGGTCTGAATGTTTTCGGGCAAGGCTTCACCGCCACCCCGGAGCCCTTTTAAGGGATCCTCTCCCGGGCCATCGCCACCCTCTGCCGCCATGCTCTTTTTCTGGATTACGTTCGATCCTTGTTCGGCCTGAACCGCTGTTTTTTCTCCTTTTTCCAGCTCTGCTTCGTCCACTTCCAAAGCGGTATCTTTTGACAGCCCGGATTCTGGTGTTCCAGTCTGTTGCGTAACTTCCGGTTCTGAACTTTCCGGGGCGCTTTCCACTGCTGTCTCGCTCTCCGCAGCCGATGCCACTTGGCCGGGAGAGTCTCCTGCTTCAGACTTTTCCATTGGTTGATCCGCCGGAACCGTTTCCTTATCTGAAGTGGTCTCTGATACTTCCCCCTCTTTTGGAGAAGATTCCGGCGGTTCCTGTTCTTTCTGAAACTGCGCATAGGTCGGCAAAGCGCTGAGCGCCTTACTCTTTTTAGACTGAATTAAAGTATTGACCGATACATAAGCTGTATCCCTGGTTTGCTCTTTGGCATAATTCATGGACCTTCCTCTTTCCTTTTATCAATAAAAAAAGAGCGACGCATGTTCGCTCTTGATAATGACTTTGATATTGATTCCGATTTCAAAGCGGAAACTTTCCAGTTGCGAAATTCCTCTGTTACTTAACCCTCACCATTTCATACCCACAATTTCTTTCAACTCACTCTTAATATTATCCAACGGCAGGTTGACCTGCCGCCTTTCTTCAAAGTCGTCTCTCCAAACAAAGAACTCGGTCAATCCACCATGAGACGGGTACATACTTTGGTAACTCTCCTTGATTTCATCAAAAATTTTATCCGGGACAATATTATGATTGAAAACATCCTCAATCTTTCCTATGTTTTTTCGCAATTCCTTTTTGGCATAATCGACTTCCCTGTCACCCTCGGTTTCTAAAATACTTACCATCGCTTCGAATAGATCTTTGACTCTCAAAAGCTGTTCCTTAGCTTCATGACAACCTTCTGATTGACAATGTTTCTCCATCAATATCCTTCCTATTCAAACCGGATTACAAATTTTGAGTTCTTTGTTTCATCCATAATATCTTGAATAAGCTTAGCTTTCGTGGTTTCATCTATTTCAATATTTTGGTAAGGCGGCTCCCAATGTTTAATTGTATCCCCATAGGCCACAAAACCGTTAACCAACATTTCGCCCTGAATTTGAACCGTCTTATTATCAATTTCAACCGTTATATAAGATGAAGTTCCCTTAATTTTCATGGTAATATCTGTAAATTCATTCCGTATAATACTGAATAAACGTTTTACTAATTTTCTTTTTAGTCATCCAGGTATAAAAGTCCATAAACTCCTCATCCGCATAGGGATGAACCCCTAACTCCGTAACCCGCTTATAATTGGCCTCATAAACGACTACCTTATTATAAACGAAACGAAAAGTGTTGTTCTGCGTATTTTTTTGTTTCACACTAAAATCCCACTCATTCCCGTTCAGCAAGTATCTCTGTTTATTGACAAAAAAAACTGGCCCCTGATCGGTGGCAAACACCCCGATAATATCGGTCCCGTTTTGTTGGGCGACGCCAATCCATAAATCATCCGGATTTTCAACATTGCGAACAGATAACATCCGGGCTTGACCCGTCAAAGTATCATAGAGGCAAATTTGGTCAAACGTATCATGCTCCGGAAGATAGATTGGATTTACTGAAGTTTTCCAATTAGCCATTCCTTAAAACCTCCCAATAGTTGATCCACATTTGGATTTGGTCGCGTCGCCGCTTCAATGATCTGAGTATAATCGCCGTCATATTTACGCATCAGCCATTTGAAATCTGGACCAAGCGGATCATTATACCGTCTCATATTAACTTCATAGATATATTCCCGTAAAATCGGCGGACTGACATCTTTATATTGCACTCCTAACTTTCGGCGCATCTGGCTCAAGCTTCGCGCCATTTCTTCGTCCTTAAATCCCTGTTGTCGCATTTTAGCAGCAGTTTCAGCCAACCCATTGACTTTGTTTTCATATTCAATCCGTAAGGGGTGTTTTTTTAAAGACGGGCCCATTTTGTTAATAAAGGCATCTACGATTTCCTTTGGATTCCCTCTGGTTAAATTTCTCAATTCATCAAGGGTAATTCGAAAAATATCGAGACTGGCAATACTTTTTCCCCCGAATTTCTCTTTTAGCGACTCTTGTTGGTTTCGCCGTCCGACCCACTCTATCAGCTTGTCAGAACCGATGGCCTTACCGAATTTAGTATTAGCCAAAGCTCCCACTGTTCGCGCCATACCCATGGTCGCAACCAACATAACTACCAGTTCCAATACGCCTAACAAGAATTCTTTAATCGCATTAGCACATAAATCGGCGCTTTTCTCCAACTTTTTGCGATCGCCGTTTGCTTCCCAGATGCTAATCACATATTTCCCAAAGGAAACTCCGATCTTAGCCAAAAGCGAGGTACCCTGAACGATTAAAAATCCAAGACCGATCCATTTTAGTAAGAATAAGCCGATTTCAAAACCAATCTTCGCGCCCAAAACCGCTCCAGGGACGGCACCCGCTCCACCAACAAGGAACCCGGCCAAGGCCCCGATTAATGCTCCCAGTCCGGCGGCAATAGCAAGCAGTAAACCTGCGGCCATTATCCCGATAGCAAAATTAATTAATGCGGCCTTAATTGTATCCAGTATATCATTACTCAGCATCCGGGGTAATAAGTTTGCAATAAATTGATTGGCATAGTTGAAATCATTCATCTTTTGCTGAAAAAAGCCGGCGCTATGGTCGATTTCTTCTCTGATTCCCTGAGTGGAAGAACCCTCTCCGTTTTCCACTTTATGAAGCTTGGAACCCGGCTCCGGTATACCTTTTTTGATTAAATAAGAGGCGGCATAACCTGTATTGCCTTCCTCCGTGCTGATATAATACCAACCGCCGTTAATTTCTTTGATAATCTGTACCCGGGTATTCAATTTCAGCAATTGACCCGGACGGCCGGTTGTAGTGGGAGCCGATCGCAAATTTGCCTCCAGTGCTACGACTCCGATTTCATTGATAACTTTTCCTTCAGCCGGTACCTGGCCGCTATTATCCTTTTGAACCATATTCTCTGGAGTTCCGGATTTCCCCTCTTTGGCCTGCGGTTGATCGGCCATGAGCCGATTGTTCTTTTTGGCTTGAACGAGTGTATTCACCGACTCATAAGACGTACCCTTCGTTTGCTCCTTTGCATAATTCATTGACTTCCCTCTTTTTAAATCCGTTTTTCAGACGCTTGAGATCGAAAAACCATAGTTACCGCTCTGGGCTACCTATTGTTTCATTTGCAACAAAAAAGAGCGACACACGTTCGCTCTTTGAAATGGCTTCGAAATTTATCTCCATACCGAAATCTCTCGATTACCCGATCCTATGTTCATCCAACCACCATCAGGCAGGGGATACCAATCCCTTTCTATCCGAAATAGGCACCCTCACGTGAAAACAACACTACCAGCTAATTCCCCCATGATACGCTAAGCCGGGAGAAGTATTTTTATATTTTCTTCCGGTTTGTTCCGGTTAATAAGTTCTGAATCCGGCATCGATTAGGGCTTGTAGCCACATTAAATCCTGTTTGATAATGTAAGCCTTCTATTATCGTCTTTAGTCCCTCCAGTAGTAATTAAAAAGTCAACCCTTAAAGGTTGACGAAATGCTTAAGTGTATTATTTCATTTATCGTTCTCCACCCATTGGATTAATCTTGGTCGTTCACATGTGCGGCTAAAGAAAATGGGGTTTATCTACATTATTACAGGAACAGTTCCACTATAATCTATTCCCAATATATTCCATTCAGCTTTAAAAACCGTTTCAATATCAAGAAGCCATGCTATCATTAGCAATTTTTTCTAGCTTCAAAATGTATTGATTAAAAATATCTTCGCGCTCCATATGCCCCATTTTCCCGCTGATTTCTTTCATCATTGCAGCTAACATATACCCAGAATCTTGGTCATATGTACTTAATCGTCCATTTGATAAGAGCCCATTTCTGATAGCTACTCTTCTTTTTTCATATGCCCGAAGATAGATATTATTATCAGCTAAAATGCTATTTTTTGTTGGTAAATGAAATATGTATTTATCTGGAATTTTTTGTACATCCTTCAGCATTAGTGAATATGTACTCATTTTTTGAAATTTACTATTATAATTTTTAATAAAATTATTCTTTGTTAATTCTACTAACCCATTCTTCCACTCTCTTTTAACATTATATGCTCCAATGATATTTTCGGGTAGTATTTTGTCAGTTATCGCCATCTCTTCAGCAAATAATAAATTGCTAATTTGATCTTTGAATTTTGACAGTTTGAGCTCTTTTACGGCCCATTCTTGAATTGCTTTCGTATCAAAAAATTTATCGGCTTGAAATATATAAATATTTGATGAAGAATCCTCATAAAGTGGAAAAAGGCATGCTGCAATCGGATTACGTGCTGCATTAATCGCGGATACTGGATCAATATCATGTTGTCCCCGTTCTCCTACAGAAGATCTAAAAACAGGGCTGGGCATATGATATCTCGAACTAAAGCCAGCTCTAAATATTTCATCAGTACTTCGGGAATCACCTCTATATCCCCATACTTTTTCTTTTTTCTCCATACTACTTGGTATCATCTGGAAATATTCCTGTTTTGTAATATTCTCCTTAAATTGGCTTTCACTTTGTGGCAAAATTAAGCCCTCAATTTCATTAGCTAAATTTGCTCCAGTTATTTCGGTCTCTTGTTTATCATTAATATTCTGGACCCAATATGTATCCTGACGTTCATCTCTTCCAATTAAATTACCATCTTTTAATATTCTTTGACTCAGAACTTTATTTTTTAAAATATATACTATATCTCTCGAACCAATGATTTTAAAATATTTTCCTACAATGCTTTCAGGTTCTAAATTACTGCATAAATCCTTTTCATTCAATGTTTCTTTCCCACCATCAAATGACTTAGTCTCCGGATTATACCATGCTACCCTATAAGAATAATTAGGGGATTCCCCATACTCCTCAAGTATTCTTCCAAATATACCCTTATTTTTATGCCGAATAAATTGATTAATATTTTTCCTAAGTTGTACTATATATTTCAAATTGTTTCCAATATTAAAATCCTTCACGTGAACTGTATTTTTCGCTAATAAATTCCTATCCCTTACTGTTTTGCTTAATTGATTATTTGGCGATTCATGAATATGGGCGACTGCATCTTTATTTATAAAAGTACTAATCGCCTCTCTACCCATCATATCTGCCTCTCGTTCCAATTTCGGATCATCATTAACCCCCACACCCATTCCCTTCATTTGAAACGTTGGCTGTACTCGCCCTTGTATCTGTTGAACCACATGCCAAGCCTCATGAGGCAAATGCTTCTCTTGCCCCGGCGCGACATGGATATCGGTCCCTTGAGTATACGCCAAGGCCTGCATCTGACCTGGTTTTGAGGAATTATAATGCACTCTCACATCATCCAGAGAAAAACCGGAGCAGTTTTCTACCCCGGTTTTCAAATCGTCCGGCAGGCCGGTATGATTTGCTTGCTTTTGGATGGGTTCTGTATATTCCATATTTTCTGTAGTTTTCTTCGCTTGAACTGTAGCGGCAGACATTGAAAAAAGACCGATGCCATTATGTTTTTTAGTTTGAATCAAACTATTGACCGATACGTAATTAGTAGTCTTATTTTGACCCATTTCATATTGCATCTTATTCCATCCTTTTCAAATTTAGTCAAACTATGTTTCAAGATATAAATATTAAAAACTCCTGCTTGTTAATGTGCCCGGCAGGAGAATCGGTTGTGATTATTTTTGATATTTTACCCCCCGATCATGACTGTCCCCATAGCCACCACTTTCCCAATGGGAAGATCGGCCGGGTCATTGCAAGTCTGAGCCATATCGCCGTTCCGGGCCGCCATCTTACCGTTGATCTTCACTGTAGCGCTCCCCATCAAAATGGTCGCTTTATTGGAAGGCGGTTTTTGAAACGGCCCCCCTTGGGGCACATGAGGCGGCATATTTGAAGCCGTCGAATTCATAGTCGCTGCCGCCATTCCCATGATTTTAACATTGGAACTGAGTCCGCCGTTAATCATCCCGGCAAATGGGTTCGGCAACGGAGTCGGGATCGGAGCCCCCGGCGGAGCCGGGATCATCACGATATGCGTGTCGGTGGCGATAATTTGGTCGCCTTGTTTCGCTGCAGGTTGTCCCATTCCATTCCCTCCAATCTTCATTCCTAATGCGTCGTGGCAGAAATATCATTCACTGTAAAGCTGGTTGGAACAGCATTCGTACCACTATAGGTAATATTGAAACCAAAGTTCTCCGTCCCGCCGGCGGCAATGATGCCATTGTAAGTTTCATTAGTGACCGTCACATTGGCGCTTTTTTGCGTGTAGATACCGCGCCAAAGGTCGGTAATCTTTTGATTGCCGGGAAAACTAAATTTCAGTTTCCAGCCGTCAATAGCGGTTGATCCGGTATTCTTAATCGTCACATTAACTGTTGCGCCACTGCCGTTACCCCAATCCGCTAGAGCATATAACACGGCAAAGCTGTTGGAAGGCGTAGGTGTGGTGCCGCTAGGCGTCAAATCATAGATTGCAAAATTGGTCGGTATCGTATTGATTCCGGAATAACTGATATTAAAGCCGAAGTTTACCGTCCCGCCGGGGGCAATCAGCCCATTGTAAGTTTCATTCGTAATCGTTACCAGAGAACCGTTTTGGGTATAAATACCCTGCCATAAACCGGTGATCTTTTGGTTACCGTTAAAACTGAATACTAATTTCCAACCGTTCACAGTGGTGGAACCGGTGTTCGTAATAGCTACGTTAACCGTTGCGCCGCTGCCGTTGTTCCAATCCGTTTGGCTATAGGACACCACAAAATTACCGATGGTCGTTGTAGAGCTTGAAGTAGTAGCCGTGATGCCATTGACCACAAAATTAGTTGGTATCGTATTCGTACCGCTGTAACTAAGATTAAATCCAAAGTATTCACAGCCGCCTGCAGCGATGGAACCATTATAAGATTCATTGGTAACCGTTACTTCCGTACCATTTTGCGTAAAAATGCCCCGCCATAAATCGGTAATCTTTTGGTTGCCCGGAAAATTAAACGCTAATGTCCAGCCGGTAACAGCAGTAGTGCCGGTATTTTTAATCGTCACATTGACGGTAGCACCGCTGCCATTTCCCCAGTCAAATTGGGTATATACCACGGTGAAACTACCGGTGTCCGTGGTGCTCCCATCATAGGTTTTCAAAATCAGATATTCACCATTTTCATAAACTAAGTACAAGGTCATTTGAGCATAAGACTTATCATTTTCCGTATAATAGGTGGTCTCCAGCTCATCCGTTTTCGGTAACGGCCCAATGAGTTCCAGAGAAGAGTTAGTGGAATTGACCCTATATAAATTAATCGTAAGATCATCATTGGGAGTATCGATTACTTGTTCCGAAGTAAACCAAACCGGATTCATATAACAATCAATTTGCGCTTGATCCGGGCTGAAGGTATAATCCGTTTGATCCGTTTGGACTTTGAGCCCGCTTGGAAGCGGAATGTTTACGGGAATAATCTTATATTGCCAATAATCATAGTTAATTCCAAAATAAAGATGAAACCCTTTTGAGTCAAGATACTGAATATCATCTTGCCGCTGGATAAGCTGATATTGATTGGGTACTTCCGGCCCAACGAAAATCTCCAAAATGAACAAAGGAATCCGCCGGATAAAAGAAGCTTTAGCGCAATAACAAGTTGTCTTTTCCCCGTTATATTCAATGGTATATAACCCGTCCGCCATTCTGGAAAGATCCAGCAGATAGCTGTTTTGGCTTTCATCAAACTCTACGTCATACTGGTTGGCAGCAACGGCATTACCTTGACAGTCGTACACGTTAGGAGATATCTCTTGATTGGCTGCATCTTTAGCGATACTCCCGGAGAATTGTTTGCTATGTAAGGGTACCCGTTCGCTTTTCTTGATGCCGCAACCGTCTAAAAGGAGCTTAGTCCTTCGGGCGTTCGCGTCTAAATTGTTAAAATAATAAACGTAATCTCCCGGCGCATCATTGGGCAAATCGGAAAGAGTAAAAAGATTCTTGTAGGTGGTAAAACCAGCGAAAGATAATTTCTCCGCCCCGGAAAATTGATTTTGTAACTTCGCTAAACCATTATCATTGTTTTGAATAACAGGAGCCACAACCGTAAATCCATTATCCTGAGATTTAAAATACAAGCCATAACTATTCAATACCTTGGCGCCATCTTCCGTGGGCTCCATTTGGTAGCCGATAGCGCCGACGGTGGGCTGCTTTTTAGTGAACACCTGAAAGGCAAATAATTTTTGTAAATTTTCCTGCCCCATCTTTAGTCCCCCACTTCCTTCAAATCTTCGACAGTACTGATTTGCTGAATATTCGTCACTTCACTCACGACATCGGCTTCAAATACCGTCATCATTCGGACCCTATAAATCACCGAAGGTATGTAACGCAAACCAATCATCGCCCAAATGTAATGTTGCAATTCCAAGCCCAAGGTATTCAACTCAAAAACTAGCTTTGGCGTATCAATATCCGCCATAGCCGGTGTATTCCCCGCATCAAACACCGGCTTTGTCTGCAGACAGGACAAAATATACGAAAGGTGGTTCAAACTC
>DNPQ01000526.1 GCA_003501335.1 Bacillota bacterium | reverse complement strand
AACAGTTGGAAGACTGCAATAATGATTTAAATCGTATTCAGAAAAAATTAATGGATTTAAGTTTGCAGACTTTTACGAAAAATAAGCAGTTTTCCGAGTGGGCCAAAGTAATTACCGTATTAATCTTGGTTATAAGCGGAATTATGGCCTTCTTCCTTGGCATGTTCATTTCACGTTCGATTACCAATCCGCTTAAAAAAATATTAGCGGCATCAAAATCCTTGGCATTGGGGGATCTGACTCAGAGCATTGATAGAAACGGTTGTCCTGAGGTTGTTGGGGTGGTTGAAGGATTGAATCAAGCTATCAATAGTCTGCGGGAATTGGTTATCGGGATCAATTTTCAGTCGGAATCCTTGCTAACGGCAAGTCAGGAGTTAAAAAGGGCTTCTTCTGAAACAGGTGAATCAGCTACCCAAGTGGCGCAAGTGATGGAACAATTAGCGGCTGGTTCCAGCGAACAGACGAATCAGATTACTCAGGTCGCTCAAGGCGCTCATTTATTGTCTGATTTGGTCATGAAAGTTTCAAAAAACAATCAGGATATTGCCGGCGGTTCGGAGAAAGTTACCGAATCAGCTCAGTTGGGACGAAAAACTAACGAAGATATCGTGAATATTATTAATCAAGTTTTTGAAACCGCTCAGCAAGCAGCTGGCGCCGTTGATGAATTGAATAAAGCTTCCGTCAAGATTAGCGATATATCCTCAGCAATTACATCGATAGCGGATCAAACAACGTTACTTGCTTTAAACGCCGCCATTGAGGCGGCTCGGGCTGGTGAACACGGCAAAGGATTTGCCGTTGTCGCCCAAGAAACCGGCAAACTAGCCGAACAATCTAAGCAAGAGGCCAATACGATTTCCTCCATTATTTCGGAAATGAAATTTAAAATTGGACAGGCCGTATCCGTAATGAAAGACGGGATCGAAAAGTCTCAAACCGGAAAAGATCTGATAGCCAAGTCGAATGTAACGTTATCGGATATTTTTAATTTAATCATCACTAACAAAGATCAGATTGCGGAAGTGGCGGAAATGGCCCAGAAAATGGTCGAGCGAAACCAGAAAGTTATCGATGCCATCACGGCTATTGCTGCTATCAGCGAAGAGAGTATGGCTAGTGCAGAGGAAATCTCAGCAACAACCGAGGAACAAAGTGCTGCGGTAGAAGAAGTTGCAGCCTTAGCTGAAAATCTTAATGATATTGCGGATGACTTAAGAAAATCAGTATCATCATTTAAAATTGGTGATGATCATAAAAAAGCGTCCGGTGAAAGTCTTGGTTAATAGATGCCAATTATCTTTTTGGCTCAATTAATAGCCTACAGCATGCTTAAGGAGGTGTAAAGGCGATCTCTTAATTTTCAGCGCTTGATAGAAATAATAATAAGAGGAATTCGAAAGGGGAACTAAAAAAATGCGAAAAATTTTTACCGTAGTCCTTTTATGTTTGGGTTTGGCTGTAACTTGTTCTGCAGCCGGATTTCCGGAAAAACCGATTAATTATATCATCCCGTTTACCCCGGGGGGTGAATCCGATTATGCCGCTAAATTACAGCAAAAAGAATTAACCACTATCTTGGGACAGCCAGTAAATATTGTTTTTAAACCAGGTGCCGGGGGAGCCTTTGCTTGGGCGGCATTAGCAAAGAGTCAGCCGGATGGTTATAATCTTACAATTTGTAATCTACCCCACATCATTGTTCAACCCCTTGCAAAGCCCACTATCGGATTTAAGACGGAAGATATTAATGTAATTTATATTTTTAATAGTACTCCCAATATACTTCTTGTTGCGCAGGACAGTCCTTTTCACAGCTTGAAGGATTTGGTTAAATATGCCAAAGATAATCCATCGGTCGTTACGATCGGAGGCAGCGGTCTCAATACTGCTAATTATTTAGGCGTTATCGAACTGGCAAAGGCAGCGAAAGCTAAATTTACCTATTTGAATTATCCCGGTTCTGGTACAGCTTTACCAGCCTTATTGGGCCACAGTGTTTTGGCGTTGATGACTTCCCCTACGATGGCAGTGAGCTATGGAAATAAAGTAAGGCCACTAGCAGTCCAATCTGCAGAAAGAGTAAGCAGTTTTTCGAATGTGCCTACTTTTAAAGAACAGGGCTATAATATTGTTGAAGGTACTTATCGCGGTATTGCCGTTCCTAACGGAACTCCGGCCAAAACTATGAAAATTTTGGAGGATGCTTTCAGCAAGATTAATCACGATCCGGAGTTCAGACAAGAAATGGAGAAGCTCGGCTTCAAAGTCGAAGATTATGGAATAGCCGCTTCGAAAAAATTAATTATGGAAAAAAAGAAACATTATACGGAATTTATGGATCAGCTCAAACAGGGAGCTGAATAATCCAGAAATTTTATGAGAATTGCCTAAACAAGGACCCTTAAGAATGGGTCCTTGTTTTTTATTTTGGCAACAAGTCATTATTGTGCTATTTTCGTCGCCAATTATCCATGTAACTATACTTCCGGTGTATTATAATACTGATAATTCCTAGAATGTTGTTTCAAATCAGCTTTTATTTTTAAGGGGAGAGAAAACGATGAATTATACCCAAACTGTAATTCAATAATTTTAAAGAAGGGTTCAATGGGTCAAAAAGTCGGATCTTTTTGGCTTTGATTTTGTATATAACTTTTAATACTAAGGAACTCTTTTGGCAAGATTCCGTTTCAATAGATAAATTTTCAAGAAAGGGTGATCAAATGTTTTTCGGCCCAAAAGTTAGAAATAAATTTTTTACCCATTTGATTTTAACCTTATGTTTTACTCTATTGATAACCATAGCTTTTCTTGGAATCAACGCTATTCCGACCTATGCTGCTTCTAAAATCGATTTGGCCAGTTCTTCAGTTATTGCACATATTGCAGCAGGCAGTTCTCCAAGTGTAGTTTGGATTTCGACAACGTATGAGACTCAAAAATCGCCCCTCTCTGTATTCGGTGCAATGGGAGATAATTCAACACCGGCACAGGGCTTAGGCAGTGGTTTTTTCTTTGACGATAAAGGATTTATTTTAACCAACGCCCATGTGGTTTCCGGCGCCAAGACGATTGAAGTTCTCCTGAAAGGTCAAAAGAACCCTTTTCCAGCAACCTTAGTTGGTATTGATCAAGATTTAGATGTTGCCATTATTAAAATTGATCCGCCGCAAAAAATGCCTTGCTTAAAATTGGGCGATTCAGACAAGGCCCAAACAGGCGATTGGGTTGTCGCCATCGGTAATCCTTATGGCCTTGATCATACGGTTACATTAGGGATTATTAGTGCCAAAGGCCGTCCCATTGTTGCCGGAGAAGGTGGTAACGGCCAAGTGTATGATGATATGCTCCAAACCGACGCCGCAATCAATCCGGGAAACAGTGGCGGGCCGCTTTTAAATTTGGATGGGGAAGTTATCGGTATTAACGCGGCGGTCAGCGCCAGTGGCCAGGGACTTGGATTTGCCATACCGATTAATAAGGTGAAGGACATCCTTGATGAGCTGAAAACCAAGGGTAAAGTAAGTCATCCCTGGATAGGAGTGGCCTTAATCGACCTAAAGAATGTCCGGGCCGATGTCCGTTCCTATCTGGGCATTACCAAAACCGACGGTGTTTTATTACAATCCGTTGTGAATGGTTCGCCGGCAGCAGAAGCCGGGTTAAGACAGTATGATGTAATTTTGGAAATTGATCATCATGCCGTCGACGATTCCCAAGAACTGGTCGATGGCATCCGCCATCATAAAGTGGGGGATAAAGTGAACTTATTGATCCTTCGAAAAGGGGATCTGATAAAAGTGGAAGTAACTTTGGATGAAAAGCCGCAATGAAATCCGGAGAAATTTAGCAATGGTGTCTTTTTTCTTCGGATTATAAATGGGTGAGCAGAAATGGAACGGTCCAAAAAGCTGACCGTTCCATTTTCTTGCACGCTTGATGGGATAACCTGTTTCCGACCAATCTTGACATTTCTTTAAAAATATAGTATATAAAAGTTAGGATTAGCACTCAAAGGCAATGAGTGCTAACAAGAAATTTTCGGGTTGTCATTAAATTCTGCAGTATTCTTTGGCAACCCCTTTACTTTGAAGGGAGCGATATCTTTTGAGCAAGAAACAGTTTAAAGCGGAGTCCAAGCGGTTATTGGAGTTAATGATTAATTCCATTTACACGCATAAGGAAATCTTTTTACGGGAATTGATTTCCAACGCCAGTGATGCGATTGACAAACTGTATTATAAGGCGTTAACGGATGAAACTTTGAAATTTGACAAAGACAACTACTATATCCGGGTTGTTCCCGATAAAAAAGCGCGGTTACTAAAAGTTATTGATACCGGAATCGGAATGAGCAAGGAAGATCTGGAAGATAATTTGGGAACAATTGCCCGTAGCGGATCACTGGCTTTTAAAAAAGATAACGAATTGAAAGACGGTCATGATATTATCGGACAATTCGGCGTCGGTTTCTATTCTGCTTTTATGGTTGCCGATACTGTCGCTGTAATCAGTAAAACGCTCGGAAGCGAGGAAGCTTATAAGTGGGAATCTCAGGGAGCCGACGGCTATAGTATTGAGACCTGCGAAAAAGAAACTATCGGGACAGAGATTATTTTAAAATTAAAGGAAAATACTGAGGATGAAAATTATGATGAATTTTTGGAGGAATACCGTCTTAAAGGTTTGATTAAAAAATACTCCGACTTCATCCGCTATCCTATTAAAATGGATATCACCACCAGTAAACTCAAAGAAGGCAGCAAAGACGAGTATGAAGACCATGTTGAAGAACAGACCGTCAACAGTATGGTCCCGATTTGGCGTAAAAACCGAAATGAACTCAAAGACGAAGATTATGAAAAATTCTATGAAGATAATCACTACGGATTTGATAAGCCGGTAAAGCATATCCATATCAGCGCGGATGGCGCAGTCACTTATACTGCCATTCTTTACATACCGGAAACAACTCCGTATGACTACTATACCAAGGAATATGAAAAAGGTTTGGAGTTGTATTCCAGTGGTGTGATGATTATGAATAAATGTCCCGATTTATTGCCGGATTATTTTAGTTTTGTCAAGGGATTGGTGGATTCGGCCGATTTATCCCTCAATATCTCCCGCGAGATGTTGCAGCATGACCGGCAGCTGAAATTGATTGCCAAAAACATTAAAACCAAAATTAAAAATGAGTTGCTGGAGTTATTGAAATCCGATCGGGAAAAGTACGAAAAATTCTATCAATCTTTCGGACGGCAATTGAAATACGGAGTTTATAGTGATTTTGGCGGTAATAAGGACATGCTCCAGGATTTATTGATGTTCTATTCTTCGAAGGAGAAGAAGCCGGTTACGCTGGACGAATACCTGTCCAGGATGGCGGAAGACCAGAAATATATCTATTATGCCACCGGCGAGTCGGTTTCCCGGATTGAAAAACTTCCTCAAACCGAATTGGTGGCGGATAAGGGTTACGAAATTCTTTATTTAACTGACGATATTGATGAATTTGCCATCAAGATGTTGATGGCTTATAAAGAAAAGGAGTTTAAGTCAGTATCCAGCAAAGATTTGGGTATCGAAGACAAGGAAAATCAAGAGAAGGCGGAGACGGAAGAGAAATCTCACAAAGAATTGTTTGAAAAGATGAAAACCATCTTGGCGGACAAAGTGAAAGAAGTGCGAGTATCCC
>DNPQ01000493.1:4859-12307 GCA_003501335.1 Bacillota bacterium | reverse complement strand
GGCTTTCTTCCAATGGAGCGCTCATCGGATGCACCGCCAATTTTTCCCGGGTGGATATGATTAAGAACTTTTCCAATGAGCGGCCACTTTGAACCAGAGATGCAGCTGAATTATCGTCGGCTGTAAGAAGTACAAAACCGCTGCAACTTTCAACTTGTTTTTTTGTGATGGCTACAGTTTGTTGCCGGAAGGATTTCGACATCACTGTATCATGGCTAAAAAAGGTCGATACGAACCATTTGACGATACCGGATAATCCCATTGCCTCCGGGGTTAGGCCATCCTTTTCTTTTTCAGCCTCTTTTTTTGAGAAGCGAAATAACCCTGCCAGTTCTTTTTGCTTTTTGTCGTTGGCGGTTTGTTGCTTGGTGGCTTGAAGGATCGCCTCCTCGATATACTGACCTTCCCGGGTGGAGAAAGCAAAATAATGGACTTCTGTTCCAAATGTCTGAAACCATTTCAAATCTTGTTCCGTTAATGGCCGGCGTAAATAAGGGGTCCGGATGGTATGACGATTTTTTATATTTTCCAAGACATCGGATACAGGAAGATCGCTTTTGGGATAAAACGTCAATTCGGCGATTTCCGGATCAGCCGGATTTTGTGCTTGGAGGCTGACCTCGGGCTGCAGACCAAAACAGGGAGCGGCCTCAACCATATTTTCTATAAAAGCGCCTAGTGAGATCAGAGTTTCACGGTTTTCCGGATCCACCTGGGGTAAGATGTGTTGAGGATCCACGATAACCTGGATCTTATTTTCCCCCATCATTTTTACTTTCCACATTTGGGCATTATGGGTACTGGGAGCCAAAGAACCATAATGAATGATTTCAGTGATTTTATCTTTGGGTTTTTTGTCCATCCTGTTGTCCTCACCCCAAGTCCCATAATTAACAATCAGTATGAGAACACACCCTACTATTGGAATCAAAAGTTTTTGCAATCGTTTCTGTAACAATACTGTCAAACCCCTTTATACCGATTAAGCTATGGCCTGAGACTTCTTACAATTAGCTGCTTCATTTCTTCAATCAAGGACGTGGCGTCCTTTTGATAGGTATAGGCAATATACTTTTCTTTCTTCAAAATGACATTGACGAAACCAATGATATTGCCATAGAGAATAAACGCCGTGCCGACGGGATCTAACTCTTTAAAAATACTGCCATCGTCGACCCCTTCGCGGATACTTTGAATGAGCAAGTCGGCACTTATGTTACCATCACGATAATTTGCCTTTTTGTATTCATCTTGGCTGGATAGGTCTTCATCGCGGTTCTGGTAATCAGCCATTGCCTGAAAGTAATTGGGATATGCCCTGGTGAAGTCCAAGTAAGTCTGCCCGATTAATAGGATTTTTTCCAATCCATTGCCGGGGTGTGTTTTGGCAAAAGCCTCTTCCAATAATCTGTTTAATATTTGATAGGCCCGGCTGATGATGGCGTCATAGATTTGTTCCTTACTGGAAAAATAGGCGTATATTGTTCTTTTGCTGTACTCGGCTGTTTTGGCAACCTCGTCCATGGTCGCATTACGGATGCCTTTGCTGAAAAAAATTTTTTCGGCAGCATTAATAATATCTTCCTGGCGCAATTTGCGGATCTGATTTTTACGTTCAGTCGTACCCATGATGAACCTCATTGATTGATTTGAATTAAAGTAAACTAACAGTTTACTTTTTAAGTATAATCTAAATAAATAAACTAATCAAGTAAAAAATTGCACTATCGGTTTACTTTATAATTTCTTAACAATCCTTGACAAGAAAAATGGTAGAATATATAATGAGTAATAACTCAATGAGTTTGGAGTCAATTAAATGACAATTTCAAAACGCCAGGTCCGGAAAGATCAGACCCAAAAACAGTTGATTGCGGTAGCATTCGATGAATTTTCCAGGGAAGGCTTTATGGTTACCAGGACCAGCGATATCGCCAAGGCGGCCGGAGTCTCTCATGGAACGATTTTTGCCCATTTTGCCACCCGGGAAGATTTGTTGATAGCAGTGATAGAAGAGTTCGGCCATAGAGTTGCCGGACGGATGCACGAACTGGCAAACCAGGGTGGTAGTGTCAGAGAAGTGCTCGAAGCTCATCTTCAGGGTCTCACTGAAGTAGAAGCCTTTTATCGTCGACTGGTTTCTGAAAGTTCATTATTGCCGTCGGGCGCTCAAAGTGCATTAGTAGCGATTCAGTCGGCCATTTCGATTCATTTAAGTCAGGCGGCAGAGCAAGAAATGGCAGCCGGGAAGATTCGCAAGATTCCGTTGCATTTGCTCTTCAATACCTGGATAGGCCTTATCCATTATTACTTGAGCAATGCCCCGTTATTTGCACCGGGAGAATCGGTTTTAAAACGTTATGGGCCAGAGTTGTTGGAGTATTTCGTTAGTTTGATAACTGTATAAATTTTTTTTGGAAGAAAGGAACTTAAAATCACAACGAGGGTTAATCAAAGGAAACTTGAGAGGAATCGATTTCTGAAAAATTGGGTGTTTTCACCTGAAAGGAGATTCATATGTCCGGTCAAGTCCAAGCGGGATTGAAGGCCAGAACTTGTTATGGCCACTTAGGCGGTAAACTGGGCCAATTGCTCTTTGAACGAATGATAGAGTTGGAATGGTTTACATTAGAGGAGGGTAAAGCGACAGTCTATCAAATTACTGAAAAGGGTTATCAAGAGTTTAAAAAACTTGGCGTACCAATAGAATAAGGAGGAAGAATAATGAAAGATTATGATAATTTTATTTTACCAGCCAACAATTTACAGAAAGGAAAAGAATTTTACCAAGACATTTTGGGATTGCCGATTAAATTTGATTTTCCGGATATTGGGATGACTGGTTTTAAAGTAGGAGAACAAGAAGCAGGCATCATACTTAGCGCCAATCCTGCAACCAAACCGGCTATCTGGTTCGTGGTGGATGATGTGAAGCAAAAATTTAGGGAACTACAATCCAAAGGAGTACGCTTTTGTGCTGACCCCTTTTTGATAAAAACGGGCTGGGCGGCTGAATTTGAAGATCCTTTTGGAAACCGATTAGCAATTACCGACTATTCAGTAATTGCGGGTAGCTAGTTTTTGCAAAATCAAAATGAAGGGGGAATAGGACATGAAAACTTGTATTGCTTGCGGGATGCCGATGGAGAAAAAGGAAGAATTTGCAATGGGGGACACTTCGAAGGATTATTGTGTCTTTTGTGCGCGCCCTGATGGTAGTATGCAATCTTACGAAGAAAAGCTGGAGGGGATGACCCGTTTTATCGTCAAAACCCAAGGATTTGATGAAAAGGCGGCTCAAAACGCGGCCCGGGAAATGATGGCGAAACTTCCGGCCTGGCAGGGCAGATAAAGCTGATACTTATTATGTATGATAAATGCAGCTAAAGGATGTTGGATTTCCTACTTTTCAGGCGCCAATAACCTTCCGAAAGATGATATATTGATTATGTGAAATTGAAAATTTAATATTGTGGAATTCAAAAATTCTGCAGCAAAAGCCTTTAAAACTGTCCAGTATTGAGGACAGTTTTTTGATGTTTTGTATTTGATTTACTTTTCTATAATGTAATTTACATCGAATTGACATAAAATAATGCTATAGTATAACTGCTTTTTCATTATTCTCTTTCTTTTGAGACGATAAACGACTTTATTAGCTAATGGCAAATCCGGTAAAAGCTGGAGACGCAAAGCTACGGGTCTAAAGTTTAATCATGGGGACTTGATTAAACCATTGATTGCCGGGCTGCCTACATTAGGTTGTTTTTTTATATCCTTTTTGGGCCCGGTGCAATAAATGGATACTGGTGAACAAAAAAGGCGAAGGGTTTCATGGCCGATGTTTTAAGGCTTCGGTTAATGTATCTTTAGTATGAAAAATAAAAAATGAAAGACCTCACGATAAGGAGAACGGATAGATGGAATGGATAAGTGTTGATAAAAGAACCCCGAACGATTATGAATTAGTTTTAGTTTATTGCAATAACGGGAGTAAACCTGGAATTACCGTTTATAGGTGGAATAACGAATGCTATAAGGCAAATCAAATAACTTACTGGATGCCATTACCGAAGCCGCCCAACTGAAAATTAGCAGGGAAAACATCATGTTCAAAACCAACCAGGGAATGCTGGGGCACGAAAACATTCAGACTACCCTCGGTTTTATGCTCATGTTACCGCTAAAATGAAAACAGAAGCGGCAAAAATCATGACCGGCCATATATCCAAACACCTTGAAAAGTTGGCTGCAGTAAATAAGCAGTAAATAAGCAGTAAATGAAAATTTTATAGTTGATTTTTACCCTGCAAAGTATTAACATATGACGAAATATATAAAAATTCTCTTATCCAGAGAGGAACAGGTCATACAGTAAAGAATAATAAAAAATAGTCAAAAGCCCTCATGAAATTGAAGTGCTCCCTGTCAAGTAGACAGATGAAAAAATAAGAATTATGATGTCAATCTTTGAATAAAGGTTGGCATCATTTTTTATGCAACTGTATTAAACAGATATTGTCTGTACTCTAGGGGAGCCATACAGTCAAGTCTCTTTTGATACCGGTGATGATTGTAGTAATCTATGTATTCAATGACCGCATCTTCTAGTTCAGTGTATGAACTAAATTTTTTAAGATAATACATCTCTGATTTCATCATTCCCCAGAATGCTTCCATAGGCCCGTTATCTATACATCTCGAAACCCTGGACATGCTTTGTGTCATTCCTGCATCAACAAGCTTTTTTTGAAAGCTCCTACATGTGTACTGGAATCGCCGGTCACTGTGGAAGAGAGGGGTTGCATCAGGATATTCTTTACGAGCCATGTCAAAAGTCTTAAAAACAAGTTCATTATTGTTCGAATGCCCAAGTACGAAAGCGACAATGCTTTTATCTCCTAGATCCAGTATTGCGCTTAAATATGCTTTCTCGTTATGACAATACTTCATCTCTGTGACATCAGTAAGCCATTTTTACCCAAATTGATCTGCTGTAAACTCTCTATTCATGGTATTTCCGGCAGTGATTTCAGGTATAGACTGGACATAGCTCTTTCTTTTCTTGCGACATACAGACTTAAGATTTAAGATTTTCATTAGTCTGTAAATCCTCTTATGATTCACGTTAAGATTGTGTTCACGGTTCAGTTTAATTGTCATTTGGCGGTATCCAAGAATACCATTACGTTCTTGATAGGCATCTTGAATCAGTATAATCAATTCTTTATAAATCCGCTCGTGAACACTTTCCTTTCGGTTTCGCCACTTGTAGTAAGAAGATTTTTGGATACCTGCAATTTCACAGAGTCGCCGTATTGGATATGCTGCAGTATTATGAAGTTTCATGATAGCAAGATAGGTGATTTCATATTTTACCTGGCTTAGAACCGTATCCTTTCTACTTCCTCGAGTTTTTTTAAGAAGTCTATCTCCATTTGCTGCCGTTTGTTTTTTGCTTCAAGAAGTCTGTTCTGAGCTCTTAGTTTCTCTATTTCCGACATTCCATCCGGGGTCTTTCTTTTGCCACGCTTATCTTGTAACGCCTCTACACCATCAGTTGCATATTTGGTTGCCCAACTGTAAATCTGCTGATAAGATACCTGATATTTTTGCGCGGTTTGGGCATAGTTGTCCTGATGTTCAATACAATATTTAACGATTTCAACTCGTTCCTCATAAGTCGTTTTGCGGCCTTTGGTCATGATTGGTACTACTCCCGTTCCGAAAGATTTCAACTTCTCATGACGATTATACTTTGAAACCCAGCTGCGTAGTTGACGAGTCGATTTAATTCCATATTTTTCACAAAGATCCATATAAGAACCGGAACCGGACAGATAATCCATTACAGCTGCTTCTTTACACGCTGAAGAATACTGCATGGTTTTTGAAATTTCTTTTAATCCCTCTAGGCCTAAAGACTGATACGTTTTTAACCACTGCGTAAGGGCGTTGGAACTAACATTCAATTGTTTTGCAAGATGATGTATTGAATCTTCGTGCCGCAAATACTTTTCAATCGCATCAATACGTTCCTTATAAGAAACTGAAAATTTTTGTCCCATAAAAATATGCTCCTCCTTGCAATCGACAGTTTTTTTATTTCTACTGTCTACCACAAGGGGAGCATATCCAGGCTACGGGCATATCTTTGAATTATGGATATAATGTTTAATAATTTTCCGGTAAACATATAACTTGCCCACTTCTTATTATCGAAGTAGAGCTAAGACCGGAATTATAACTAAGAATCGTATTTAAAGAAATTCCTAATTGATTGGCTAAGGTAGAGACATTCGTATCTGCTTGCGCATAATATGGACTTCCGCCATATGGACAATAACTCGGTTGCTGGTAGCCATAACCATAACCATAGCCGCCAGGGTATCCGCGTCCGCGTCCACGACCTCGATCTCGATCCCTGCCGCCGGGTTGACTTCTATCTGGTTGATTGGTAGACATTATTTTCACCTCATGATATCTTACGAGATTATAATAAAATTGGTATTAAGATAAAAGTATAAATTGGGTCGATAGGATTTTTTGTTTGCCTTGTTTATTAGGCATTCTATTATGCCCTGGAAATATGACTCGTTTCCAGCCTCACAATTTTGATTCAATGAACGGGGGGAAAGTTCGATACGAAGAACTAGAAGTCTCAGAAACAGAATTACGGAAAAATCGAGGTATAAAATAGGTTTAAACCCTTGTGAATATTTAGTTTGAAAGCTATTTTTTAAACGTGCGTCAATACTGGGTTTGCAGCTGTTTTTAATTTAATGGGGAACTGAAAAATTTTTAGGCTCTATTATTTCATGATTTTTCCTTTCACTTGTTACAAAAGGAACACATAGACTGGATAAAAAGAAGACAGAAAAGATTTCTTAGGGAGGAGTGATAATGAGGATGAAAAAATGGCTAACTCTTATTTTAGCGGTTATATTTATGTTTTGCTTTGCAAATTTTGCCTTTGCATTTTGGCCGGATAATATGGAAGGCGAACCGACACCACTCCTTCAACAGTATTTAGAAGGATATTTTATTTGGAATGATAGCTCTGGTTTCCATTTAAAAGTAGCAACGGCCAATGGAGCAAAACATATTTTTACCGGAGTTATTGGGACCGATGGCCGAATTGAGAATCTCATGACCCAAACATTTGATCCCGATGACTATTCTCGCTTAATCGATCATGATACCCTAAAATTTCGACTCACCGCTTCGAACCAAATTTCGGCAATGAATTTTAATGTTTGGTATGGCCATTCTATGAGATTTGAATTATCGATGGATGGTAGGAAAATCGACGTTAATAATATTTATATTGGAAGGGATGGATGGCATCCAAACAGTGCTGCTTTTTTCCTTGAATATGATGAAGATCATGTTGATTATCCAGAACATGAACATATAATATTTAATTGGTGGTGGCCGGTTCCCGGTCC
>DNPQ01000493.1:1800-4582 GCA_003501335.1 Bacillota bacterium | reverse complement strand
GGTCCAAGACAGCAGCGATAGATTGAGAATTTTGGCTTTATTTTGTTGTCAGTTTAACCAACAGCAAATATTATCAATCAAGGATTCCTGATTTTGCAGGAGTCCTTTTTTATTGCTCAATAGAGAAAACAAAATAACCCAACAAATAAATGTTGAGTTATCAAAAAAAGGGAGGGAGTAATGAAAAAAGATTCATTACCTGTATTATACAGGGTATTTATTAAAAATCAGCTACGTGAATCTTAACAAGTATGAATTTCAAGTAACGATTGCAATATTAGGGGTACTCAATTTTTGAGTATCCTTTTTTATTTTAAAAGTAGAGAGGAGTTTTATAAATGAATAATAATGGGGTTAAGAAAGAGTTTAATGGGGTTATTGTGGCTTTTCATGGTAAAGAAGAGGTTTGTTTGACTGATTTATGGAGAGCGGCAGGAAGTCCGGAAAATAAAGACCCCAAATATTGGTTAAGAACAGAATAAGCAATCGGATTAATCAACGAACTCAATAATGAAACCGATGTGGGTAAAAAACACATCGACAGCAAACCCAGTAATGACGTCAAACCTATTTTAGATCGATTCGTTAGAACTGTAAAGGTGGTAAAAATGGTGGCGGAAATACTTGGGCCTGTGAAGATTTAGCCGTTAGTTATGCCGGATACCTATCCCCCAAAACTTCAACTGTTTGTTAATCGGGTTTTTCTTGAACGGTTGGAGGAAGATAATAATCCGGAATTAGCACTTAGTCGAGGCCGTCAAAGGGCTATTGATGGATGGCGGCGACAAGGCAAAACCGAAGAATGGATTAACGAGCGTATTAAATCGATGGATTGCAATAACAGCTACAGGAAGATTTTGAGTGATCATGAAGTATCCGGCAATGGTTTTGCAATCTGTGCGAATAATATTAATTGTGGATTACTTGGCACTACAGGAAAGAAATATAAAGAGGTAAATGGATACCCACTAGACGCGAATTTAAAAGATTGTATGGACGAGCCATTATTAGCAGCGGAAAGATTAGCAGAACTATTGAGCGGTAAGAAGATAGAAAAGAACAATGTTTTAGGGAATATTCCTTGCGCTAAAGTAAGTCATTCGGTTGCGAAGGAAATTGTGGATACTGTGAAAAGGATTACAAATTAAAAGTGGAAGGAAATGTAAAATAATTCTAGAATATTGAAAAATATAATACTTTAAGACGGAGAAAAAATAATGGCAACAAGTAAATTGTTTGATATTATTTCAGCTAGAGTATTTCTTAATTCCCTTGAAATCGAAATAAATCGATATAAGCTTGATAAAGAAAAGAGTGCCGGTCAACTATTATATATTATTATGGGATTGAATCATCTTAGAGAATGGATATCTGAAGGTTATACTCATTATAATCGTAAAAAGGGAATTACTGAGGATAATAGACCACCTCAAAAATCTAGTGAGTATTTTTATGAAATTATATGGAATCAGGAATCATTTCGAATTATTAATGAGCTATGCAACTTTAGTAAGCATCATGAAGAAGGCAAAAAATTTTTAGTACGGGAAACTGAATCTATTCATATAAAAAATGTCGATGAATGGGAAAAAGTTAGTGATGCGTTGAATTTTGGTGATGGCCCAGTTAAACAATATTTAGTGAATGGCAAAGACATTATTGAAATTTTAGAAGAAGTTTTGAAATACTACCAAAAAGAATGGTTTGCAAATGAGAATAAGTCAAGGTTAGAGAAGATTTATCAAGAAATAAATAAACAACAATTTATAAAATCATCATTTTAAATTGAATATAAAAGATTGTGATGACACTTTTTAATTTTGTTTATAACAAAACCCGCCACATATTTCTGGACTTGGTTCGAATAGTGAACTCAAGTACCAATTAGTTGGCGGGTTCGTTGGTTTCTGGGTTTTGCGGAACCCTCTAAGTTAATTATATTGAAAAGTGTTTCTAGATTGTTACATACTGTTGAAAGACAGACTTTTAGGGTCTTGAAAGTTTAGAAATTGTAAGTTGCGTCGAACATATAATTGATCCTAAAAAGACCGTTCCTCACATCTTGGCCCCGGCATTTCTACTCCGAAGTCCATCGGTAGCGGGTGATCTTTATTGGGAAGTAATTTTTGTTGCTCGGGTGTAAGTATTGATTTAATCTGATTGAACATCTCTCGTGAGAGGGTCACTACTTTAATTTTTGCGGTAATTAACTGGTCGGTTACGGTTTTGATTGCGTTTTGATTGAGTTGATCCGCGCTCCACAATTGGCGTAATTCCAATTGTTCAGTTTGCATTATAAAGCGGAACGGCTGTGAGTTTTTTTCAAAATCTTGCCGGATTGCCAAAATTTTTGTTTGTTGGTCCGCAGTTAAGTTCAGTTTCTTAATAAAGGGTTCATCATTAGCCATTGGTCCGTGAGGGCCATCGTTGTTAAATCCAGGCGCACCGGGACCATTACCGCGAGTTGGAGCGTCAGCATATGCCATAAATGCAACGACCCCAACCAGTAAAACTAAAACCAGAGCAGTTAAACTAAGTTTTTTCATGGAAATTTATCTCCTTTGTTCAAGTTTCTGTATTTAGTATAAGTTAAAAGCATGTCCTTCATATGATGATTGTATGTGCAAATAGTGAATTCTAATTTGAAAAGTCACATCGAGGGAATTGAAATAGAGTATCAATAGGCAAGGGTTCAGATAAAATTAATTATAATAAAAAGAGTGTTTTCAAAGACAATTAACACCTAACAATGAATTAAAAGAAAGAACCAAAACCGAAGGTT
>DNPQ01000493.1:0-1490 GCA_003501335.1 Bacillota bacterium | reverse complement strand
CAGGACCAAACAAGAACAGATTAAAAAATGGTATCTCAAAGGAGCATATCAGGATAATGGCTTGATGTTTTGCTGGGAGGATGGAAGAAGTATTCATCCTAGAGTATTTCTTCGACACTTTAAAATGCTACTCCTAAAAGCCGGAATAACTAAAAATTTAAGATTTCATGATATGCGGCATACTTTCGCTACCCTAGCGATTGAATCCGGCGTGCCCATCAAAACAGTTCAAGGAATGCTAGGGCGCCAAAACATTCAGACTACCCTCGGTATTTATGCCCATGTTACTGCTAAAATGAGAACAGAAGCGGCGAAAATTATGACTGGACATATATCCAAACACCTTCCTAAAATGATAAGCAACCAATAAGCAACTAAGAGAAATTTATAGTTGATTTTTATCCTACAAAGTATTAACATATGAAGAAATATATTAAAATTCTCTTATCCGGAGAGGGGAAGGGACTGGCCCGATGAACCCTCGGCAACTATTCGGCAAGCCGAATTTGGTAGTTTCATGATTGAAACTACATTCAGGTTTAATGAATCCGGTGCCAATTCCTGCGGGGTAACCTGAGAGATGAGAGGAGAATGGGAATTTATAATCAAGCTTATCCGCTTTGTTATAAGTAGCCTCTTCCTCGTCGAAGAGGCTTTTGTTTTAATAATCAACATAATGGGGGAAATACGATGCCGATTCGCATACCAGATAATCTACCGGCCACCGAAATTTTAAACCGGGAAAATATTTTCGTGATGACCGAGGACCGGGCTTGCCATCAAGATATCCGTCCACTGAAGATAGGAATTCTCAATTTAATGCCTGCCAAGATTACCACGGAAACTCAATTGTTACGTTTGCTCGGCAATACCCCACTCCAGGTTGATGCGGTATTGCTACAGCCTAAGAATCATCAGTCTAAAAATACACCGGAAGAACATTTAAAGGCCTTTTACAAAACGTTAGATGAAGTGTCCAATGAGAACTTTGATGGAATGGTGATTACCGGGGCGCCGGTGGAACAAATGGATTTTGAAGAGGTCGATTATTGGGACGAATTGACGGAAATTTTGGATTGGGCCGAACATCACGTTTACTCTACTTTTTATATTTGCTGGGCTGCCCAGGCCGGGCTTTATTATCATTATAAGATTCCCAAGTATCCGCTGACCAAGAAAATGTTCGGTGTCTTTGAGCATACGGTCAATCAAAAATATACCAAACTGTTACGGGGTTTTGATGATGTTTTCATGGCGCCCCATTCCCGGCATACTGAGGTGCGGCAGGCTGATATTGAAAAAGTGTCTGAGCTGGAAATATTATCGGTTTCCAAGGAAGCCGGAGTCTATATCGCGGTTTCCAAAGATGAACGGCGGGTATTTGTAACCGGTCATTCCGAGTATGACCCGCTAACTCTCAAGGCGGAATACGACCGGGATATTGTCAAGGGTATGAAGATCGATGTCCCTCGCAATTATTATCCAAATGA
>DNPQ01000049.1 GCA_003501335.1 Bacillota bacterium | reverse complement strand
TGGGAGGGAGTTGTTCAATATTCCATCTTTAAGATTACCCAGGTAGTTTAAATTCCGAGGAAGGAAATGATGGATCGATTCGGATTTCGGTTGGATAGGATTCTTATAAGCAATGAGGTGGTATTTTATAATCATTAACAGGTGCGTTACATGATATGGTAAATATTGGGATGCTTGTCCATTTTGTTTATCGTGAAACAATGAAATATAAAAATTGTATTTCTTGCATTTCAATTATTGAAAATATCAATTAAACTCCTTTTTTAAGTCAAATTTTCCTGCCGTGTTGTGTTATCATCCGGAAGGAACTTCTAGATAGTAATTTCGTTGAAATGTAACTGTATTTTAAAATTCAGGGTGTCCAATCTATGCTAGACTGAATTGGATTAAGAATAAATTAAAAGATTGATGGCGATAATGGCAATGGATAAGTCCGAAGCGGTTTTGACGGGGCGACATGGGTGAAAAATCATGTTTACCAAGTATTACAGCTAGGATATTGAAAATTTTTATGATAGTTTAGGATCAAAGTGACAAGCAGTCAATGGGAATGATGGAGATGACAATGATGAAACGAAAGTTTATATATGTTTGTATTTTTTTTATATTTTGTTCCGTAGTGGCATATGGCGCCGTATTATCGAAAGATATGCGCCAAAAGCTAGAAAATATCAGCATGGCATCGGCGGTTTATGATCGCAATAATCGATTAATCGGGAATCTGTATTATTCCAATCGTATTTGGATGCCGATTAGCAGAATCCCGAATAATTTGCAAAACGCAGCGGTCGCCATTGAGGATTCCCGGTTTTATGAACATAATGGGATCGACATCCGGGGAATCGCCAGAGCCTTTGTCCGGGACCTTATTCCCGGGGGCGGAGTTGAAGGCGGCAGCACGATTACGCAACAATTGGCAAAGATCGCTTTGCTTTCTCAGGAGAGAACGCTTTCCCGCAAACTTGAAGATATGAGCTATGCATTGGAAATAGAAAAGGTCTATAGTAAAAAGGAAATCCTGGAGCTTTATTTAAATAGTGTTTATTTGGCCCATGGCAATGTTGGAGTGGAGGCGGCTTCCCGGTATTATTTTGGAAAGTCGGTGAGCGGTCTGAATTTGGAAGAATCAGCCATGTTGGCCGGAATGATTCAAAGCCCTGAAAATTATTCTCCGATCCGCCATCCCAAAGAATGTAAGGAACGGCGTGATACAGTATTGAGAAGAATGGCCGAATTGAAATATATCACCAATGCCCGATATAAAGCCGCTTCCTCCCGGGGCCTGCACGTGGTCGACAGGCAAGAGGTTGCCTCGGTGGGCGCTTATTTTCTGGATTATATCCGGCAGTATTTGATCGGTAAAGAGAACTTCACCGAAGATCAATTGCGTTATGGCGGTTATAAAATCTATACAACTCTTGATTTAAACTGCCAGCGGAATGCTGAAGGGGCAATGCTCACCCTCCCCAACGTATCAGCCAAAGTTCAGCCGGAAGCGGCTTTGATTACTTTAGATCCGAGAACCGGGGAAATCTTGGCGATGATGGGCGGCAGAAATTACGGCCGCAGCCAGTTTAATCGAAGCCTCCGGGCCTATCGCCAACCGGGTTCGGCTATCAAACCTTTTGTCTATGCAACAGCAATCGAGAAAGGTTTTACTGCGGCGACTATATTTGAAGATAAGCCCTTAGCGATTCCGATGGCGGATGGCAAAATATGGTCGCCGAAAAATGATGAAGGCACTTTTAGCGGTCGGATGACGCTTCGCGATGCCTTAAAAGATTCTGTCAACAGCGTAGCAGTGCAATTGCTGCAGCAAGTCGGTGTGGATTCGGTTGCTGAACAAATGGAGAAGATGGGTATCACCAGCCTGGTGAAAAGCGGTCCACTGAATGATTTAAATCTGGCTCCTTTAGCATTGGGAGGCCTAACCAAAGGGGTGACCCCGCTGGAAATGGCTGCGGCCTACTCAGCTTTTGCCAACGGAGGCTTTTATACCAAACCGGTGGCATTACGGAAGATTGTAAGCCGTCAGGGCGAAGTTGTCCGGAACTATTCCATTGCGCCGGCCAGTCAGCCTGTTCTTTCACCGCAAGCTGCTTACATTATGACCTCGATGATGGAGAGCGTTATTAATAGCGGTACCGGAGTCCGGGCTAAGCTGCCCGACCGTCCGGCTGCCGGAAAGACCGGTACGGCCAGCGATTTTACCAATGCCTGGTTTGTTGGCTACACTCCGGATTTAATAACGGCTGTTTGGATTGGGAATGATCGGCAAGGACAGCCCATGATTTATAAGGGCATTAATATTGGAAGCTCCAGTGCGGCAGCGCTATGGGGGGCTTATATGAGAGGGGTTACCGCCCCAAGACCGGTATTAGATTTCCCGCAGCCGCCCGGAATTATCTGGGCTGATGTGAACCCCGAGAATGGTCAGGCTGTACCGGGCTGGATGGGGAATAACACTTACAAAGAAGTATTTAAGGAAAATACGGTGCCCCAGAGTTCCGCTTATAAGCTTTGGCATTGGTTCTTCCCGGATAAAAAAGAGGATCAAAGCGCTCCGGGATCAGGAGCATC
>DNPQ01000230.1:4170-6345 GCA_003501335.1 Bacillota bacterium | reverse complement strand
AGAATCATTTCTGCCATAAAATAAATCCTTTCTGTCATCCAGAAAATCGTTTCTGTCACAGAATAAATTCTTTCCCTCGTTCAAGAAATCATTTCTCTCACAAAATAAATCGTTTCTGTCACAAAACAAATTCTTTCTGTCGTTCAAGGAATTATTTCTGTCTCCCCGGAACCCATTTTTGTAGTTTCAGCGGTTCCCGGTTTCATTTCAAAAATCATATCTATCCTTTTCCGCATCACTGATTCCATTGCAAAAACCGTTGCCACTGTCCCGGAAATGGCTGACCATGAATTTGTTCATCCTCCCCATCAATTTATGGAATTAAAAAAGGTATCAATAAAGACTCCCGAAGGAGTCTTTATTGAGTTAAGGAGGATTATATTATTAGTTATTACTTCGATAAATTCTTAATAAGAAACTTTCCACCAGAGCATAAAGCCTTTTTCACCTTAAGCCCCGACCGTCGCATCATCATCAGCGGAGTGGCGAGCTTCTCTTCCTTTTTGTAACTCTTTAATCTCATAAATCTTGATTCATTTATTCAACAAAATTATTGAATGACAGACATTACCTCAACATTTTAATGCCTATCCTTCACAAAACAATGATTGGGTTCAACTATTTTAGATATTTTTTCTTAAAATAATCTATTATCCATTTAATCCAAGCCGTTCATATTGTTCAACTGGGGCATCACTTTCTTTCATGAGCCGGATCATCTGCTTGATCATTTGTTTCTCTACTACCGGATCATTTAGTGGTTTCTCCTGCTTCGGATCCTGCTCCAAATCAAACAATAGCGTCCCAAACTGGTGATAATTCCGGTCTTCCCAAGGAAACGACTTAATTCTCAGCACTGGACAACCTTTGGTAAATGACAGCGGCCCTATCAGTTCTGCCGTCCGCATCTCTTCTGGGCTGAAGCGTTTACGCATATGTGTCGGCATCAGGGTGTAATCATATATAGGTTCATTTTCCGGCCGAACTGGAGCACGCATATATACATATCTTCCATCCGTCACATTCACATGGGCTCCGTGTAACCCAAAGAGAGCCGCCTCTCTAATGGGCTGATTCAAGGCAATTACATTTCTAAGTGATTTTCCTTGCATATCTGTCGGTATATTAACCCCAAAGAACTCTAACAATGTCGGGGCCAAGTCAATGGTCTGAACAATACAAGGGGTCCTCATCCCTCGTTTATCGCTCCGCGGGTCCCAGATAAATAAAGGCAGATGAGCAACTTCGTTGTAAAAAGGCTGAACACACTTAGCCCACCAATCATGTTCCGCCAGTAAATATCCGTGGTCAGTATTAACAATCAGCATCGTGTCCTTCCACATATCGTACTGATCCATCAAATCCAGAACCTTGCCCAAATAATGATCGCACATACTGACTAAAGCAGCATATTGGTAACGGATGTGTTCAACTTGATCTGGAGTCTCAGTAACCCGCTTATAATCCGGCCAATCAAAATGAGGTCCCTGGTAATCATGGGGATACAGGTCTTTATATTTTTTCTGGGTAAAAAAAGGTTCATGAGGATCGAAGGTCTCGATTTGCAAAAACCAATTATCTTCCGTGTAATTTTTCTGAATAAACTCCATCCCTAAATAAAAGGTTTTCGCTTGGGGTTGGTCTTCCTCATGTTGCATATATTTCCTGTTAATCCAGTCCTGGCCATAAACCTTTTTGTCCCCCGATGGCGTTCTCAATCGTTGGATCTTTGACCTCGCCTTTCCAAGGATCCCCTTCCTGTCCCCGGGAAATTTCCCAAGAATTATAACGTGTGTGATAAGTACAGCCGCCATCTTCCCAATAATGCCCATGATCGCTTACTAAATGAGTATAAACGCCATTTTGTTTTAATATTTCCGGCATTGAATCGTCAAACGGTTCCAGCGGACCCCAACTCCGGTGAAGAAAATTATAGCGGCCAGTATGTAATTCCCGTCGTGCAGGCATACAAGGCATACTTCCTATATAACAATTATCAAAAGTTATCGTTTTTTCTTCCAATCTTTTAAAATTAGGGGCATGCATCCATTCGCACCCGTATGGCGGCAACATATGCCGATTCAATGAATCGAACATGATCATAATGGCCTTCATTAAAATTCTCCTTTATTTTCTTTTAGCTATCTACTAATTAGTTATTGTTGAAGGACCATA
>DNPQ01000230.1:0-3862 GCA_003501335.1 Bacillota bacterium | reverse complement strand
TTTCTTATATGTAGTTCCGTAAAAATCAGAAATGAGATATATCATTATCTTTTTAATTGCCTAAATAATGCACAAAAACTTGGGTAGCCGCGCCAATGACCTCGGTTTTCTCGCCTAAAGAGGCTCTTTCAAACCGTAAACTACCAGCAGGATTAGGATAGGTCATTTCGATAGCCGTGTTTACAGCAATTTCATAAAAAGTAGGGCAATGAAGAATGGTTTGACCACCAAGCACAATCATATTCGGCATAATTAAATTGATAAAATTGGCCAAAGCGACTCCTAATACCCTAGCCGCTTTAGTTACTAGTTCTACGCACAACCTGTCTCCAACGGCCACTGCCTGACAAATATGATCAAATTGAAGTTTAGACAAGTCTCCACCGATAAAATCAGTAATTATCGATTTTTGGCCTTCTTCAATCTGTTTGATTACCTGCTTTACCATGGCATAAGATGACGAATATGTTTCTAAACATCCCTGATGCCCGCAAACGCACCGTTTCCCATCAATATCAATAATCATGTGTCCCAATGATCCGGTAATATCATTGATTCCGCCTACTAGACTGCCATTAATAATTTGCCCACAACCAATTCCATGTTCTGCATAAACGTAAACAGCATTATCAAGATTCTTGGCAATTCCGTACCAACTTTCTCCCAAAACCCCGGCACGAGCCTTATTGTCCAAAAATACCGGTAATCCGGTGGCTTTTCGTACCAATTCAACCAAAGGCACATTGACCCAACCGCTCACTGGAAAATCATATGGCTTTAAAATAATCCCGTGTTTCCGATCTAGGGGGCCAATTGCTGCAATTCCTATTCCAAGTAATTTACCAGCAACTCCTGCACTCACTGTAATGCCCTCAACTATATCATGAATTCTTAAGGCGACAAGGTCTGGAGAACATTCCTCTGTCATCGGGAAAGTTACCGTATTGACAATGGTTCCGTTTAGATTCATCAAGATAATTTCACATTGTTTGCGGGATATCTTCACGCCCAACGCATAAAGCACCGTGTCGCTAATGGCATATAACAACGGTTTTCTTCCGCCCGTAGAATCTCCGACTTCTTTGGCAACGATCAATCCTGATTCCAAAAAATTCTCGATTACCTTTGATATCGTTGCAAAGGTGACCTTGGTCATTTGACTCAAATCCACTTTAGAAATGGGTCCATAACGTCGGATCAATTGGAACATATATTTTTCAGATACTTTTTTATTCATAGTGCTAAAAATAGGAAGTTGCATTTGAAACCTCGAATTATTCCAAAAAATTTTATTTTATTCCACTCGTCATGACCCCTTGGACGAAATAACGTTGGAAACAGAGAAAAACAATAAAGACCGGAATGGTTACAATAGTTGTAGCCGCCATTAAATACTGCCATTCCACCATACCGGAACTTCTAAATACTTGAAGCCCTAACTGTACTGTTCTCATTTTTTCAGTATTTGTCATGACCAAAGGATAAAAAAAGTCATTCCAAACAGCAACGGTTTTCAAAATTCCCAAACTGGCATAAATCGGCTTACTAGCAGGCATATAAATCATAAAATAAGCATGGAACGGCGAACAGCCATCGATCCTTGCCGCTTCATCCAACGACTTCGGGAATCCGAGATAAAACTGGCGACATAAAAAGATTCCGATAGAACCGGATAGCGCCGGTACAATTAAAGCGTAGTATGTATCCAACCATCCCGTTCCGCCTTGTCCCAACCAATTATTGCCTCCAAAATGCGGTATACACCGCATAATTAGAAATTGGGGAATAATTGTCACCTGGGGCGGCACCATTAAGCCAATTAAAATGAAGAAAAATAAAAAATCACGTCCCGGAAATTTTAATCGTGCAAAACTGTATCCAGCAAATGAATTAAAAAACAGACTTCCAATCACCGCTATAAAAGTTACAATAAATGAATTTAAAAAATATCGATACCAAGGTGCAATTTTCATTGCTTCAACGAAATTAGCCACTCTCCAAGCCTTAGGAAAAAAGGAAAAAGAATTGGTTAAATAAATTTCATTTGAAGCTTTCAAGGCAGTAAAAACCATTCCGATAAAGGGGATCATCATGATCAAAGCAAAGAAAATTAAAAGAAAATACCCAAATACCAATCCCTTTTTTGACTGTACCAATTTCTTCCCTCCAAGTCAATCAATTTCCGATTCCTGGTTACCGTATTTAAAATTAAACAAGGTTACCACCGTGGTAATTAATAGTAAAATTAACGCCATCGCGGAAGCATAGCCCATTTTATTATATTGAAACGCATTTTGATAAATTTGATGGACGATCGTAGTAGTCCCATTCATTGGGCCACCGTTTGTCATTACGAAAACCTGATCAAAGACCTGAAATGACTTGATACAAGCCATTACAAACAAGAAAAAGGTAATCGGTTTGATCATTGGAATGGTGATCGTAAAAAATTGGCGCACCTTTGAAGCACCATCCATTGTTGCCGCTTCATAAATATATTCCGGAATTCCCTGTAACCCTGCTAAGTAGATAATCATGTTATATCCTAAACCGTTCCAAATATTGACCAAGATAATCGAAGGCATGGCTAAGAAGGGATCAAACAACCAGTCTTTGGTCCCCATTCTCATTGATGAAAAAATATTATTCAGTAACCCATGGCTGGGATCATATATCCAAAGCCAAACCATTGAAGCAGCCACCATGGAAATGATATTGGGCATATAATAGCAGGCACGAAAAATTGCTTTTCCTTTAAGCAGTTTATTATTTAGCAGTACCGCTACAACCAGTCCCAATGCCATACTGGGAAAAATGGTAAAAATAGAGAAATAAAAGGTATTAATCAGAGCGGTAGTAAAATTTCCATCCCGAAAAACTTGTAAATAATTTTGAATTCCTATCCATTTCGGTGCGCTCATGAGATTATAATCAGTAAATCCCAAATACAGTGTCCAAATAACTGGGATTAATATAAAGATAGTATAAATTAACTAATTGGGAAGTATAAACAATAACCCGATTCGTTCATCATTTAACTTTTTCTTGAAAAATCTTTTCTCTTGATTTTCCATTAATTAATCTCCTTGCTATAAAGGAATGGGGAAGGCAGTTTTAACCTTTCCCATTCTTCTATAAATTACTTTTGTTATTTTTTCAAAGCAGCACGAATTATAGCAGCCGCATCATCTAAAGCTTGTTTTGGCGTTTTCCTGCCATAATATGCTTGTTCCAATGACAAACTAAAAATTTTTTGAGCTTCAGCGAAAACCGGACTCTTGTTGAATCCACGTGAGTTTTGAAGCGCAGCTAGAAAAATCCGATTCTTCTCCGGGCTATCTTTGATAAACCGGTCTTGCAACGATTTTCTAGTTGGTAGAAAATTTATTCCTTTATAAATATCCCACATTGATTCCCCAGAATAAAGGAACTCGGCGAATTTGGTGGCTGCCTCCTTATTTTTAACCGTCGCAGAAACCGCTAAAAATGTTCCCATAACCAATGATGTATCAGATTTTTGCTTTGTCGGCATAGCATAACCAAGCTTATCACCGGTTTGTTTCTCCAATTGGGGCAACGCTTGGGTCTGCATATACGCCATCGCTGCATAGACATTCATAAATACCGGGCCTGTCAAAGCTTGGATATCACTGGGAATAACCGTATTATATTTGTTTTTTAGGTTAACCAAAAATGTAAGCGCTTTTATACCGTCTGGGGTATCAAATAGAGGTTGACCATTTTCATCCCATAGATCTCCATTGAGCTGCCATAACATCGTCGCAAACATCTGCTGCCCATTCGCTGTGGCAACATCTAATCCGGCTCTCTCAACCCGATTTCCATTCCGTTTTGTTAATTT
>DNPQ01000623.1 GCA_003501335.1 Bacillota bacterium | reverse complement strand
AATAGACTATTGAAAGGAGGCGGCATGTTTTGACATGGTGTCGGATTTAAACATAAAAGTCATCCTAAACTTTGAAGGGGGTTTTTAAATGATGAGAAAAATTGCATTTTATGGTAAGGGCGGTATTGGTAAATCCACGACGCAACAAAACACTGCGGGAGCCATGGCCCATTTTTACAATCAAAAGGTATTTATCCATGGTTGTGACCCAAAGGCGGATTCAACCCGGCTGATTTTGGGCGGGATGAGTCAAAAGACATTAATGGATATGCTTCGTGAAGAAGGGGAAGAAAAAATCACTGTGGAGCGCGTTGTCAAAGAAGGGTACCAAAAAATTCGCTGCGTGGAGTCGGGCGGTCCCGAGCCGGGAGTAGGATGCGCCGGACGTGGGGTCATTACGGCGATTGATCTTATGGAGAAAAACGGGGCCTATACCGATGATTTGGATTTTGTCTTCTTTGACGTTCTGGGCGATGTGGTGTGCGGCGGATTTGCAATGCCGATCCGGGATGGCAAAGCACAGGAAGTGTATATTGTGGCATCTGGAGAGATGATGGCGATTTATGCGGCTAATAACATTTGCAAGGGTTTGCTTAAATATGCCAAACAAAGCGGGGTCCGTCTCGGCGGGATTATTTGCAATAGCCGCAAAGTGGATCGGGAAAGAGAGTTTTTGGAGGAATTTACCGCGGCCATCGGCACCCAGATGATCCATTTCGTGCCGCGCGATAATATCGTCCAAAAAGCTGAATTTAATAAAAAAACAGTGGTCGAATATGACGCTGATTGTAACCAGGCCAAAGAATATGGTGAATTGGCCCGCAAGATTATTGAGAATAAGAATTTTGTGATTCCGCAGCCGCTTAAAATGGACGAATTAGAGGCTATGGTTGTAAAATACGGCATTTCTGATTGAGAAATAATTAAACCTTCATCATTGGAGCACTAAAATGATAGAAAGTCGAGGAGGAATAAAATATGCCATATCATGAGTTTGAATGCAGCAAGTGTATTCCTGAGCGAAAAAAGCATGCGGTGGTCAAAGGGCCCGGCGAAGATTTAACATCGGCCTTGCCCCTCGGATACCTGAATACTATTCCGGGATCGATTTCCGAGCGGGGCTGTGCGTACTGCGGAGCCAAGCATGTAATTGGAACGCCGATGAAGGACGTTATCCATATGAGTCACGGACCGGTCGGCTGCACCTATGACACCTGGCAAACCAAACGCTATATTAGTGATAACGATAATTTTCAGCTCAAATATACCTACGCCACGGATATGAAGGAAAAGCATATTATCTTTGGCGCTGAAAAAATGCTTAAGCAGAATATTATTGAGGCGTTTCAAGCGTTTCCCAATATTAAACGGATGACTATTTACCAAACTTGCGCTTCAGCATTAATCGGGGATGATATCAATGCGGTTGCCCAGGAAGTGATGGATGAAATGCCCGATGTGGACATCTTCGTGTGCAATTCCCCCGGGTTCGGAGGACCGAGCCAGTCGGGGGGGCATCACAAGATTAATATCGCTTGGCTCAAGCAGAAGGTTGGAACGGTTGAACCGAAGATCACTGGCGACTATGTCATCAATTATGTCGGTGAATATAACATTCAGGGCGATCAGGAAATCATGGTGGACTATTTCAAACGCATGGGTATTCAGGTCCTTTCCACTTTTACCGGCAACGGTTCCTATGACGATCTCCGGGCGATGCATAGGGCGCAACTCAATGTACTGGAATGCGCGCGGTCGGCTGAGTATATTTGTAATGAACTTCGAAAAAGATACGGAATCCCCAGGCTTGATATTGATGGCTTTGGCCATGAACCAATGGCGGTGTCACTCAGAAAAGTTGGATTATTTTTTGGGATCGAAGACAGAGCCCAAGCTATCATCGATGAAGAAACGGCCCGCTGGCGACCGGAACTTGACTGGTATAAGGAACGCCTCAAAGGGAAAAAAGTATGTCTCTGGCCGGGTGGTTCCAAACTGTGGCACTGGGCAAACGTAATTCATGAAGAGATGGGAGTCGAGGTCGTCTCGGTGTATACCAAATTTGGGCATCAGGGTGATATGGAAAAAGGGATTTCCCGCTGTGAGGAAGGCGCGCTCGCGATTGACGATCCCAATGAGCTCGAAGGACTCGAGGCCATGGAGACTTTAAAGCCAGATATCATCTTCACCGGTAAACGTCCCGGCGAGGTTGCCAAAAAAATCCGGGTTCCTTATCTTAATGCTCATGCCTATCACAATGGCCCCTGGAAGGGATTTGAAGGCTGGGTCAGGTTTGCCCGGGATATTTATAATGGAATTTATTCGCCCATTCATCAGCTTTCCTTAGTGGATATCAGCAAGGATGAAATACCTACCGATAAAGGGTTCGTAACCCAAAGGATGCTCTCGGATGTCAATTTAAGCCCGGAAGTCATTTCTTCAAGCGATCTGCGAGAGTATACCGGTAAATATGACATCGTTACCGAGTTGCGAGGCAAAACCTATCCGAATTTCCCATCGC
>DNPQ01000532.1:1981-13427 GCA_003501335.1 Bacillota bacterium | reverse complement strand
TTTGTAGATCGGTCTGATAAGGGATTATTTATTAAGTGCTGTCAGGACATCATGGGCCTGGATACAGAAAATTATAATCAATTAGTGGATTTATGGGAGATGACAATCAATGATAACAGACAATCCGATTCAGAAGAATCCATTGAGTGAAGTCGCACAGCAATTAATAAGCGATATTCGGACGGTTTCGGAAGGGGAATGCTGGCGTACCTTCACCGAGATTGACCAAAACATGCAACATCATCGAATGCGGATTCGATATTCGGTGAGAGAATTAATTCCGGATAATAGCAATATGGAAAGCACTTCAACGGAGGTCTGATGAAGTGAAGCAGAACCAGGAAGTTTATCTTTATGGAATCATACCGGCGCAGATTGGTTTGGTCACCGATTGTGAAGGAGTTGCTCATTTAAAAGTTTATGCGATCCCTGTCGGAGGCGTTTCTGTTTTGGCATCCTATCTGGAGAACGAGCTCGAAGATTTGAATCTTGAAGATGCAGTCAAACATGTTAAAGTTTTAGAAACTTTAATGAAAGAATCGGCGGTTATTCCAATTAAATTCGGTACAGCAATTGACTCATTAGAGAGTTTGAAAAAGTTAATTGTTGCCAAATCCGATTTGTTAAAAAAGGAATTACAGCGATTGAAGGGCAAATATGAGGTCGGAGTTAAAGCTTATTGGAAAAAAGAAACGGTGTTGGCTGAGTTGAAACAACGTTTCAGGGACCATGGTAGTTTATTAGCCAAGGCGGAATCGGATCCCCAAGCTGCACTGGAGCTCGGGCAACGGGTTGAAGCAGTGGTTAACGAATTTCGCACCAAAATGGAAAAAACCATCCACCCGTACTTAAGTGCTATAACTGAAGACAACACCACCGGTGAAATGATGAGCGCGGAAATGTTATATAATGGTTCATTCCTGGTAAATGCCAATCAAGATGAAGAGTTAAAAAAGAGAGTGGAAAAAACCGCTCATAAATATCCGGAACTGGTTGAATTTCATTATACCACCTGGCTTCCTCCCTATAATTTTGTGAAAATGAATCTTAGTTGGAGGGGGAAAAAATAATGCTATTGATGGACATTTTAGCTTTCCCTTTTACGGCTCCCCTAAATGGCACCATTTGGGTGATCGATCAAATCAGAGATAGAGCTTTGGCAGCAATTTCTGATCCTGACCAATTGAGGGCTGATTTGATTCAATTACAAATTAATTATGAACGGGGAGCGATTTCTGAAGAAGAATATTCCGAACAATCTGAAGTGATTTGGGAGCGATTAAGATTGGCGAGTGTTGATGCGGAAGGTGATATTGATGGCGATGATGCCGACGAAGAGTAATAGTGTAACACTAGTTGATTTAATTGATCGGATTTTGGACAAAGGATTGGTCATTAATGCCGATATTGCTGTCTCGATTGCCGGAGTCGAACTTTTAGGCATTAAAATCCGGGCTGCAGTCGCCTCTTTTGAGACTGCAGCCCGCTATGGATTAGAGTTTCCTTCGGGTACCAATATAAATACGAATTCCTGGAAAGCCATTGAATACGATTTGGAGGCATGTCCTAATTGCAATAAGCGGCTTTTGAAAGAGGATTTAATTAATTCAGGCTGTCCGTGGTGCGGATGGAATAATAAGCTATCCTCCAGCGTAAATCTGGAAGGGGATCAATGAAGTGCCCATAAAAATTGAAGAAGATAAACTCAAAGAGGGACTTCTGGGTTTGGTGGTGGCGCTGGTTGAAATCATCGCTGAAGTTCTTAAACTTCAAGCCATCCGGAGGATGGAGGAAGGTTTGAGTCCGGAAAGTATCGAGAGATTAGGGCAAAATATTTACGACATTTTTGAAGTGATTGAACAAATTAAAAGGGACCAAGGGCTGGCAGAATCGGTCAATGCGATCCGAGAAAATTTGGATACCGTGATTGATGATTTTGTCAATACAATTGTAAATCCGGAGGAATGGGTTAATCATGCCGAATGAAGAGATTTTTGCAAAGCTAGAATCGCTTTGCTATTTGATCTTAATGATGGATTCCCTAGGCTTGGAAATAACTTCGGGTAAAGTATCCGAAATGTGGACGAAGTCGTTCCACCAAAAGGAACTGCCTGCTGAATTCGTCGAAGTACTTGTTTTTTTTTGGAAAAAATCCAGAAAACAAAGGAATTTTAGTACCTTAGAGTTGACTCCCATGGCCGGTGAAGTAATGGAGCAATCTCTGGAGTTTCCAAAAATTTCGGAATTCAATCAGACGAAAGCCCCGGAGTCGAAACCAGTTCAAAATGGGCAAGCAAAGCCCCCAGTAGTGGAAAAAAGCGCAGTAAAAGAAGTATCAACAGCCCCAAGAGAAAAAGTGGATCCGGGAAACTCAACAAATTCGTCTGGAAATTCACCCGAACCCGTTTCCACTCCAATAACAACGGATGTTTTACCGGAAGATGCGGGTCAACCGGGACGATATGTTTATGGAATTGCTTTGGGCGCAAGTGATTTTCGGACTGCCGGTATCGACGGCCTTCCGGTATACACGATATCCTATAGTGATATTGGAGCCATTGTTCATATGTGTCCGCCTAATGCTTACGAATCAACCGAACGGGAGCAAGTCGAGAAATGGTTGCGCCAGCATCAGGATGTACTCGATAATGCCTTTAAGTATACTAGTTCGGTAGTGCCGATGACTTTTGATATGATCATTGACGGGTCATCGGCCGCCAACCCGGATGATGTGCTCAAACAGTGGTTACAAGAACGCTACGAAGCCCTTAAGAACTTATTAGCTCAGCTCTCGGGCAAGGAGGAATACGGAATCAAAATAAGTTGCTCCCTGGAGATGATTACGGAAAAGGTTTCCAAGGAAAATCCGGAAATTATTGAACTGACAAACCGGATCGCCGCGATGAATAAAGGTACAGCTTATCTTTTCCGGAGTGAGCTTGCCCAAAAAATCAGAAAAGCAGTTGATGAAGATTCTAAGGCCTTGGCAAAGGAAATCTGTGTTAAAATTCGGCCTTTGGTTGCGGATTTGAAAGAAAATAAAGTGGATACGGAGATTGTGGATAATCAAAAACCCATTTTGAATATGGCGGTTTTGACGGCCCCCGATCAAGTGGAAATCATCGGGAATTTCTTAGAAAAATTACAAACAGACGGCCAATATGAGATAACTTTTACGGGACCATGGCCAGCCTATAGTTTTGTCAAAGATTTGGAATGATTGGCTTGGGAGGACAACAGGATGGAACCGGTTCGTGATTATTCAGCCTTGGTGGATTTACTGGATCATGCTCTCCAGAAAGGCTTATATGTTTCGGCTGATGTGATTATCACAGTGGCGGATGTACCATTGATTGGGCTGAATCTGCGGTTGGCTTTAGCAAATATGCAGACAATGCTTAATTACGGCATGATGAGAGATTGGGATGAGGCTAAGCGTAGTCTGGATCGAGAACAAAATCTAAATCAAATCGGAAATGGGGGGTGAGGAATGGAAAAACCAATGTGTCATGTGCATAGTAATCTTTCAAAAATCAAATCGTATGGGAGAAATCGGCGTCAGAACAATACAACGAATATCAGCGAGAATCAACAAAGAATCCAGCAACAGGTTAATACCAATACCATTGAATTTCAGAAAAAAGTAGAAATGTTGCAGCAAAAGATGAAAGAAGTTAGAAGTCATGTAAAACAAACGAAAAACCGGTTAAATTCTTTTCATCGAAATTTAGATTAATGGAGGAATGACGATGAGCGAAGAGACGAGATATTCATCAAATATCGATATGGAAGAAATGATCAAGTTAGGAAGTCAAAAATTGGCCGGCTTGGTTGGGCTAAAACTTTTGGCAGTTATCGAAGTAAGGCGTCAAGAAGAAAGCGGTTGGTCGATGAAAGTTGAATTCATTGAACGTGAAGGAATACCGAATACTATGGATATGGTTGGTTTATATGAAGCCGATTTCGATCAATCGGGTCAATTACTAAATTATACCCGGCTTGACATGCGAAAACGAGGAGATTCTTACAATTAGTGTACCAATGGGTTTGTGACGGGTGAATTATTATAAAGGTCGCTCAATACTGATTGCGGCCTTATTTATTTTGTGGTTTTATGGAAGTAACAAATCTCATCCTCCTCCATTTTTTCACTATGGGTTTTTTGGCATGATAGCATGATAGCAGGATATTGACTTTTATAATTGATTTAACCACTCCAATGCTTTATCAGGGTTAGTAAAGATTTTTACGGTCACTCCCACTTTAGCCCCTTCGTTAACATACTCTTGCATGCCCGTTTGTCCAATTATCATTTCGGACGGCACTAAAGCCCAATATTTCCATCCTGCAGAAGCTACTCTAGGCAGCCAATTGTTTAGTGCCCAATGTTTATCTTCAATTGTTAGGACATTGTTATTGCGATCATCCGATAACCATTTTTGGGAACCTTTTTCCTTTAATAGTTCATAACCTGTATCTAACAGCTTTCGTAATCGCTGCCCGAAAACATAATGTTTGATGTGGTAATGAATGATTTTAACTTCAGGATGGTACCATAAAACAGCTTCTTCATTTTCGAGAATAGTTTCTTTGAACATAACATCCTCCTAATTAATTAATTTCTGCATCCTATGTTTTTTAGTTCATCAATATGAATTAATATTTTTTTAGCTGTCTAGGCTTAAGCATGAGATTTTTCTACTAATCCTAATTTAACAGGCTCCACCCTGGAGACTGTTATGGAAAGGCCGGAAGTTTTTTGGGAATGTCACGATTGAGAATTTGGGTAGAAGCATGGAACAACGGGAAAATGCTCTTTGCAAAGCGTATCCAGAAATTCCGGGCCGACATGTAAGTTACCGGCAATGATATCTCGAGGGGTAACCGCCATGGTTTGATTCAGCGACAAATCTTCAAATCGTTCACTTTTAAAAGCCTCTAAAAACCATAAGGTGTCATTGCCGGTATTTTGGACATAATGGACATATCCAACAGGAATATAGCCAACATCACCGGCCCGATAATCAAAAGTACGGGCTTTGCCGTTTTCCCCAAATACCGTCATCCGCGCTTGCCCGGCAATATAATATTGAAATTCATCATTGTTATTATGCCAATGGATTTCCCTCATCGCGCCGGGTTTAATCTCAAACAATGCTGCGGCGGTGGTTTTGGAAACCGGAAAGTTAGAGGTATCGGCAACCCGTAGGCTTCCACCCGGGGTGGTGATTGGGGTTTGGGCAAGCAACCGATGTTTAAAACTTAAGGGAGTTACTCCATAAGGGGACTTGGCTGCTTCACACTCCAGCGGCCCTGGAACGGTTCCTTGATAGATATAGACCTGTCCGGATGGCAAACAGTTAAAGTCACTCACCGGTACTCCAAAATTAGCTGCCAAGACCTCTTTTGGATAATGGGCAAATAAATCAGAAAGGGATAAGGTATTCAGGTCGGAAAAATTTCCGTCATCAAACAAAAGCAAAAATTCACAACCATCCTTTAGTCCTTGAAGTGAATGGGGCAAACGGGGGGGAAAATACCAAAGATCGCCGGGACCGATATCGGCGATGAAATTTCGGCCATATTGATCAACCGCAGTAACCCGCGCAGTTCCTGTTAACATATAGGACCATTCTGAGGCTATATGCCAGTGAACTTCGCGTACGCCGCCCGGTGTTAAACGCATATTTACACCGGCCAGCGTAGTCATAACCGGCATTTCTCTGGCCGTAACTTCCCGGGACCATCCTCCCGATTTTATGGTCATGTGAGTGTCGGAAAAGGAATATCTCATATTTGGAAGCAGACCATTGTCGGTAGCCGGTGGAGTGATCATGTCGGGATTTTCCAAATCCCGAAGAATGTCTCGTGGACCCGGATCGGTGGCGCCGTTGCCATTTCGAATAGGCTGCGGTATATACCCGGACCTCAGCAGATCACATATAATTTGATTTTGATGTTGCATATCCGAAAATTCCTCCAATTCATTTAAGATTGTTTGATTTAAATTTAGAGATTCCATAGTATATTTTATTGAAAGTAAAATGGTAGAGAAACCGACACTATATAGAAACAGTCCATTGCTAATGGGAGATTGTTTGTCATGAATAATTTTATGGAAATAAAGACTATAGCTTTAAGATTTCACGCCATAGTCTTTAAAATTGGATTAGCGGTAAGGATGGTAAGGATAATAAGGCCGCCGGTGATATCTTCGATATGGCTGATAATAATAGGGGCGTCTATACCTGCGCCAACGCCGGTATTGTTGAGCGGTTACCGCATTTCCAGGTATATTAATGACTTGATTAATAAATAAATTATAAGGGTCTAAATCAGGATTAACCATCATGATATCTTCTTCGGTTGTATTAAATTCATCAGCCAATGCCCATATGGAATCCTCTGGCTGGATGATATATTGAAATATTTCAGGACCATTATTCAAAGACATTTACTTCACCTCATCCATCATTGTAAGGGTTTTATTTAGTACATTGTATGAAGACATAGTCTAATTGGCTTTATGCCGGAAACATAAGTTACAAAGAATTTTATCGCCGGAAAATAATCAAAATCAGGTTAAGAATTTATAAAAAAATCGCAAAACAGTTGCCAATGCAACTATTATTTTTATAAAATAGATAGTTGTAAAGGTAACTATTTATATAACGATGGAACATATTTATGAATAGCTAAATATGAGGAGGAGAGGTTAAATGTTTAAATCGCCGTCAGTAATAACCATTAGCCGTCAATTAGGCAGTGGAGGGGCGTATCTTGGACAACTATTGGCTGAACAACTGGGGATATTATATTTGGACCGTGAAATCGTAATTGAAGCCGCCAAACAGCTTCAGGTACTTGAAGAGGATTTAGAGCACCGGGATGAAAAGAAGACCTCGTTTTGGCAATCGGTATTGCAATTGTCCGCTTATAATCCCCCGGATATGTATACACCACCGGAGATTTATATACCCAGTGACCAAGATCTTTATAAAGCCGAGTCCCATATTATCCGAAAGGTCGCTCAGGAGCATTCCGCGGTAATCATTGGACGGGGCGGCTCTTGTTTGTTACGGGACCATCCCCGTCATTTCAGCGTTTTTCTCCATGCCGATCTGCCTTTTCGGCAACAGCGGGTTGAAAAATTATATAATTTGTCAACATCGGAAGCTAAGAAATTCGTTGAAAAAAGTGATCGAGAACGGGGTCAGTATTTACAGACATTTGCCGGGCGGGATTGGAATGACGCTAGGTTATATCATCTTGCTATCGATACCGGTGTGGTCGGTCTTGAACAGGCTAAAGAGCTTATTCTGGCCGGTATTCAATCACACTTTGAGAGTGTCCCGGATTAAACGGAAAGACTTGTTTCGGGTAGCGTTTGAAGTCAATGAGGAACACGGTTTATTAGAAGTTTCCGGAAGGGATGTCGGTCCGTGAATGATAACCATTCTTCCCTTGGAAGGCAGATCTCCATACTTTACCGGTATTGTCAATGCTTTATTAGTAAAGAATTGGAGACTTACAATATCGGAAGTGGACAATATATTTTTTTGTTAGCCTTACATCGCAACGATGGGATCAGCCAAGAAGAATTGTCTGCTTATGTAAAAACTGATAAGGCGACAACCGCTAAAGCCGTTAAAAAATTGATTGAATCCGGCTATATTTACCGTGATATCGACCCCAAAGATAAGCGTGCCTATAAGGTTTTTTTGACAGCCAAGGCAAGATCGGTAATACCGGTTATTCAAGAAGCGGTTAAACATTGGGAGAATGCAGTTCGAAGCGGATTGACGGAAGATGAAAAAAAGTTGATTGAAGTACTTTTGCATAAAATGGCGCTTAATGCTTGCCAAACAAAGTAAATATACAAATTGGGATGGCCCGGTTATCGTTTTTTATGTTTATAGAATCAATCATGCAAAGGCTTTTTATGAAGAAATTATGGAAACAATTGAAAAAGAAGGAGAATGTCATGTTTAATCTGGCATCAAAGAATCATGGCGGAAGTGGGCAAACTGCTAGTTCCGCTTATAAATGGATTGCCCTTTCCAACACGACCCTTGGCGTTCTAATGGCCTCTCTGAATGGTAATATTATTTTGATATCACTGCCTGCGATTTTCCGGGGCATGCATGTCAATCCGATGGCTCCCGAGGGAGTAACCTATTTATTATGGATGCTGATGGGGTATACGGTGGTTACTGCGACTCTTCTTGTCTCTTTCGGCCGGATCTCGGATATGTTTGGACGAGTGCGCTTATATAATCTGGGCTTTGCTATTTTTACAGCCGCATCCATTCTGCTTTTCCTAACTCCGGCAACTGGTTCCACCGGTGTGATGGAAATGATAATTTTTCGTTTGCTGCAGGGTGTGGGATCCGGATTTCTCTTTTCCAACAGCACCGCTATTTTAACCGATGCCTTTCCACCCTCAGAACGGGGAATGGCGATGGGACTCAATCAGATTGCCGCAGTCGGTGGATCTCTGCTCGGCCTGATCTTGGGCGGCGTTTTAGCCGACATCCACTGGCGTCTTATTTTTCTGGTCAGTGTGCCGGTGGGATTGTTCGGTACGGTTTGGGCTTATTTAAAACTTAAAGAAACCGGAGTGATCCAGAAAGAGCAAAAAATTGACTGGCTGGGCAATAGCACTTTCGCCATTGGTTTGACTGTTTTGCTGTTAGCCTTTACTTATGGAATTATGCCCTATGGAAACTCCAAAATGGGCTGGGGCAATCCCTGGGTTATTTTGGGCATCATTGCCGGATTGATCTTATTGGTTGCCTTCGTCTTTATTGAGTTTAAAGTGAAAATGCCTATGTTTCAACTGGGTTTGTTCCGTATCCGCGCTTTTTCTTTTGGTAATTTGAGTTTATTTTTATCATCGATAGCCCGGGGCGGTTTGCAATTTATGTTAATCATCTGGCTGCAAGGAATTTGGCTGCCGCTGCATGGTTATAGCTTTGAGTCAACTCCACTGTGGGCAGGGATTTATATGCTGCCGATGATGCTCGGCTTTTTCATGATGGGTCCTTTATGCGGCTGGCTTTCCGATCGTTTCGGAGCCAGGGCCTTTGCCACTGGAGGGATGATTTTATCCGTTATTGGGTTTGTCCTTTTGACTTTTCTGCCGGCTAATTTCGGCTATGGTCCGTTTGTATTCATTCTGTTGATTTTGGGTTTTGGCATGGGAATGTTTGCCGCTCCCAATACTACCGCCATCATGAATTCGGTGCCGCCAGAGTCGCGGGGAGCCTCCTCGGGAATGCGGGCTACTTTGCAAAATACCGGAATGACTTTGAGTATGACTTTATATTTTACCATTATTATTATGGGATTGGTCTATAAACTACCTCCCATTCTCTATCATGGGTTGGTGAAGTCTGGAATATCTCCGGCAGTGGCTTTACAGTCTGCTTCCTTGCCTCCCACAACGGCTTTATTTGCTGCTTTTCTAGGCTATAATCCCATGGCCCAGATTATTAGTCCAAAGGTATTGGCTGCTCTGCCCCATGCCACGCAAGCCATGATTTTGGGAAAACGGTTTTTCCCTTTAACCATTGCGCCTGCGGTAATGTCCAGCCTGCGTTTGGCTTTCTATATTTCGGCCGTCATATCTTTGATAGCGGCTATCGCATCTTATATGCGCGGTAAACGTTATGTACACGGGGAACAAGAATCTTGATGGGGTTAAGGGTATAGTCTATAGCAAGATTAATTATTACGGCTTGTTACAAAAGTAACGGGCCGTTTTTTTATCAATAATTAAAGAGGGAGTGTTAATAATTTTATGTAAATGGTTTTTCCACGATAAATTTTTAAATCAATGACAAATCTATAAAACGGCTCTTATTCATCCAGGAGGATAGGGCAATGCTGGAGAGCAACCCGAGCGCCGGATGAGATACTGCCAGGGATAACGGAGATAAGTTTCTCCGTATCCCGATTTTGTTATCCCCGGGATCTTATCCCTGGGAGAAATAAGCGATAAACTCAACTATCTCAAACAACTAAATCCAATTTTAGCCGTTCCTTAAAGTAAATAGCAAAATGGGGGATATAGCTGTTCCAATCGCGTATAGGTTCTTTCCATTGCTTTGATATTTCAAGGGTGGCTAAATAAATTATCTTTGTTAAAGCTTCATCCGTTGGATAAGTGGTTTTCGTTTTGGTTACCTTACGCAATTGTCGGTGATATCCTTCAACAGTATTGGTCGTATAGATAATTTTGCGAATTCCTTCCGGATATTTAAAATAGGCTGTTAAATCAATCCAATTATTCTCCCAGGAACGAATAATAACGGGATACCTTTTTCCCCATTTTTCTTTGAATTGGCTGAACATTAATTCGGCTTCTTCGAGGGTTAAAGCCTGATAAACCGTTTTAAGGTCTTTGGCTAATTCCTCCCGTTCTTTGTAGGAAACATATTTTAGCGAATTTCGGACTTGGTGGACTACGCATAACTGGATTTCTGTTTGAGGGAAAACTGTATTGATGGCCTCTGAGAAGCCGGTAAGATCGTCTTTACAGGCGATTAAAATATCCTGCACCCCTCGGCTTTTAAGATCATTACATACACCAAGCCAGAAGCTGGCACTTTCATTTTCTCTGATCCAGATGCCTAAGATATCTTTTTCACCGTTGATATCAATACCAAGTACACTGTAAGCCGCTTTACTGATAACTTTGTTTTCTTTTCTAACTTTAAAATGGATAGCGTCTAGATAAACGATAGGGTAGATTCGTTCTAGCGGTCTTGACTGCTATTCGGCTATCATGGGCAGTATTCGGTCGGTTATTTTACTAACCATTGCCGATGATACTTCGACACCGTATATATCTTTCATGTGATCTTCAATATCCCGGGTTGACATGCCTTTGGCATACATGGCTAAGATTTGTTCTTCGAGTTGATTGGAGGTCCTTTCATATTTCTTGATGATTTGCGGTTCGAATTCACCATTACGGTCGCGGGGAATATCGACTTCTACGTTGCCGAATCTGGTTTTAAGCGTTTTCGCGCTGTATCCATTACGGCTGTTTCCGGTGTTATCTCCTTGGGAACTATGCTTTTTGTAGCCTAAGTGTTGCTCGATTTCAGCTTCAAATACTTCTTGTAGCGTATCTTTAAATATTTCTTTTAGTTTGTCGTGGATGTCTTCTACTGTTTTACATTGCCGGGCTAATTCTTTAATTGTTTGGTTTTCAATATTTTGCATAAAGGGTTCTCTCTTTTTTGGTTATTATTACCATTTACACAAAACTTAATGCATTCTCATTAAAGAGGAGCTTTTGGTAGATCGGAAGGACCTTTTTGTATCTCAGAAGGAGCTTTTAGTACTTCGGAAGGACCTTTTTGTATCTCAGAAGGAGCTTTTAGTACTTCGGAAGGACCTTTTTGTATCTCAGAAGGACCTTTTAGATGATCGGAAG
>DNPQ01000532.1:563-1700 GCA_003501335.1 Bacillota bacterium | reverse complement strand
GTACCTCGGAAGGACCTTTTAGATGTTCCGAAGGACCTTTTGGTACTCCAGAGGGACTAAACGCTAATGATGCCACAGAGACAAGGAGGACACAGAGAAAAGCTTGGCGCTAAAATCCGTCTAATCCGGCGTCTTTTGAACAAAGGCCGCCTTTTGAAAAAAGGCGAATAATCCTGATTCATTTCCCCACTTGCCCCACATAGGCCCTAAATGAAGAGGCGGATGGGGTTTGGAATGTGGGCTAGGGGTTTGCGGGGTTGGGTAAACTTTGAAGTTTGTTTATACTTTATATTGATATTTTCGGTTGCTTTTATTATAGCCGATTTCTGATTTTTGGCAATATCTTCAAAAGGGATAGTGTTGGGGGAACCAAAGATGGGAAAGGACTTGGTGGAGGAAAAATAATTGAATGTTTTTTTTACGTAAGGAATAAATGAATGCCGATTTTTTTCTGTCCACGGCTTTCACCGGCTGAGTTTCTTTCTGAGCGGCCAGAAAGAAACCAAAGAGCCGCCAGGCACCCATGGTTCCCGGTCTCTCCTTCATCGCTCCGGCCATCCTGTTGCCGGAGTTGGAGTTTTTGATTGGATTGACGCTGCCGTCCGTGGCAACGTCTTCTGGGTTGTTTTGCGGCTCGACGGCCATGATTTGTCCTTAAATCAAGGCCGCGTGGTCAGCATCGTGCTGACCAGGGTGGAGCTAAGATTATGCGCGCATAGCTGTGGCCTTTCGACTGGCAATTATATGAGGCGTCCGAAGGCGACCGCCGTTTTTCATCCAAGAAAAGAGGCGGCGCTTTTCGGCGTCCGGGCCTCAAATGACGGGGTGGTTTATAGGGCCAAAAGAAATAAATCGGGCCCGGTGCAAAATTGGCTTAATGATCTTGGGCTCTTTATCTTTTGAAGCTTTTCCGGAGCGACTTTCATTGAGACTTTCGGCCTTTGATGAATAGCATATATTTAAACCTTGGTTAAGTGTACGTCTTGCATTTCGCCATGTTCCCCAATTTGCCCAACAGCTCCGAGAGAAGCGGAGAAAAGGTTTATGGGTGATGTGGGGATGGTGGGAGTTATTCAAAAGAATGGTTACCTTTCGGGTTCGTTTATTCTTTATATTGATATTCAGCCTACTTTGATT
>DNPQ01000532.1:0-241 GCA_003501335.1 Bacillota bacterium | reverse complement strand
AAAGTAAGCGGGGGTAGGGGTTGGGACGGAAAAAATAATGGGAAGGGTTTTTAGATGGATCTTAAAGGTGGTGGGCTGTTGTTTTTTTAAATGAATGCCGATTGTTATCTGGAATGTTGAGAATGTAAGAATGTATTTTCATTTAAAGGAAGAAATAGTCCTATATGACACTATACAGCGAATATTCAGACCAAAGGAGAACTGTCATGAACCGTGCCTGGTGGAAAGAGGCTGTGATTTA
>DNPQ01000223.1:2751-6109 GCA_003501335.1 Bacillota bacterium | reverse complement strand
CCGGAAGTGAATATGGATATGGTGACAGCCGATACTCGCTACATCTGTAACCCTAATTGTTCCACGATTCAGATGGCCGTGGCCTTGGCGCCTTTGCACCGGGTGGCCCGCTTACATCGGGTGGTTGTCTCCACTTATCAAGCGGTCAGCGGCTGGGGAGCCGCGGCGATGGAACAGTTGAATCAGGAAACGGCGGAAGCGTTGTCCGGCAAAAATCCGCAATATGATCCGGCTGTTTTTGCCCATCCGATTGCTTTTGATTGTATTCCCCATATTGATAAGTTTTTAGCGAACGGCTATACCAAAGAAGAGTTGAAAATGGTCAATGAAACCCGGAAGATACTCGGTGAACCGAATTTGCTGATCAATCCGACGACCGTCAGGGTTCCGGTATTTGTGGGACATTCCGAATCGGTTAATGCCGAGTTTGGCGGTGAAATGACGGCTGAAAAGGCTATGCAGATACTGGCCCATACGGATGGGGTGGTTTTAATAGACGGGCCATCCGCTGACTCCAATAGTAAGGCAATCCGTAAAGACCCGTGGGAACGCCAATACCCAGTGACCCGGGATTTAGCCCGCCCGGATTATCAAGATAAGGTTTTGGTCGGCCGGGTGCGCGACGATACGACTTGCAAAAACGCTATTAATCTTTGGTGCGTTTCCGACAATTTGCGCAAGGGCGCTGCCACCAATGCGGTACAGATTGCTGAGGGCATGCTGCAGAGAGGTTTGCTTTAAATTTTACCCGTTGGAATATTTTCATGGGTATATTAATGGGGGTTATCATGGATTTATTGGTTGTCCTTTTTAATGGCTTTGAGACATTGGATGTTTTTGGACCCGTCGAGGTGCTTGGAAGGCTCGAGAACATTTCAAAAATATCTTTTGTTTCTTTGGCTGGAGGCTTGATAACAAGCTCTCAGCAAGTTCCGGTTATCACCGAGGCCATTTCATCGTTGCCTCTACAATCGGAATATATCTTATTAGTCCCCGGAGGGAGCGGCGTCAGAAATGAAGTTGAAAATGAACGACTTCTAGAAATAATGAAACAATTGACCCGGAATGCCCAATTTGTTTTATCAGTTTGCACGGGGGCGGTTTTACTTGCCAAAATCGGAATTCTCGATCATAAAAAAGCCACCACCAACAAAAGGTCTTTTGATTGGGTCATGCAGCAAGGAACCAATGTGAGCTGGGTAAAAAAAGCCCGCTGGGTGAAAGATCAAAATATTTATACTTCATCGGGCGTATCTGCGGGTATTGATATGGCTTTAGGTTTTATAGCCGATACTTATGGTGAAGAACAAGCGGAAGTCATTGCCAATCGCATCGAATATAGCTGGAATAAAGATAGTGAGGCAGATATGTTTTACTCTTTATATTAATCCATACTTTATGGAGTATGCACGAAAGGAGCCAAATTTGTGGAGCCAAACCGGAGTATTGATTTAAATATTGATATGGCCAGCATTAAGAATTATCAAGATTACAAGGCTTTGTGGCAAAAGATCGGTAAGATTGAAATCAAGATGGTAGAGAAGAATGAAGAATGCCAACATAATGTGGGGGACACTTTCATTTATGAGAGTCCTTATCAAAAGCCTCCAGGTGTGTGTAGTGCTTTGTTGCACGTTTTGGATTTATACATCTGGCGGGTCGCACTGGGATTTCCATCCTGGAATGAAGCCGATTTTAGTGTTTATAAACTTCATTGCCCGGATCCCAAAGGGACAGTTTGGGAAATGCGCAAGATTGTGGATGAAGCACCCAAGATTATTGAATAGGAGTTATTGATATGTCTGAATGGATTGAAACGAAGTTGGCTGATTTGCAATTACGGTTTGCAACGGAATCTGATGTGCCTCTTATACTTGAGTTTATTAAAGAATTGGCTGCCTATGAGCATTTATCCAATCAGGTTTCCGCAACAGAAGCTATTTTAAAAGAGTCTTTATTTGTAAGGAAGGCGGCTGAAGTGATTTTTTGTGAGTACCAGGGCGAACCAGTGGGGTTTGCCCTGTTCTTCCATAATTTCTCTACTTTTTTAGGAAAACCCGGTATCTACCTGGAGGATTTATACGTTAAGCCCCAGATGCGGGGTAAAGGTCTGGGTACGGTAATCCGGTCTTTTTTAGCTAGACTAGCTGTGGAGCGGGATTGTGGCCGCCTGGAGTGGTGGTGTTTGGATTGGAATGAGCCTTCGGTACAGTTTTATAAAAGGATGGGTGCCGTTCCGATGGAAGAGTGGACAGTCTTCCGAGTTTGTGACAAAGCATTGTTCGATTTGGCAAAGAAGTTTGACTGATTGATGAAAAGGCTAAAATGGTTCTGTATTGGAATAAGATACATCTTGATTGGATTTCAAATGTTTAGGAGGGTTATTCAATGAAAATGAAATTGAATGGTGTTTGGATACCGTTGATTACGCCATTTCACAATGATCGTATCGATTATCAGTCATTACAGAAATTAATCGATTTATATATCGGGAAAGGCGTATCCGGTCTTATTCCGTTGGCAACCACCGGGGAAAGCCCGGCTATTGAGGACGATGAGTATGAGGCGGTTATTGAAAAGACTTTGGAATATAGCCGAGGGCGGGTGCCTGTTTTTGTGGGACTGGGCGGCAATTATACCAAAAAGGTTATAAAGCAACTTCAAAGGGTTGAGAAATATAAGGTAGACGGTATTTTATCGGTTACCCCCTATTACAATCGCCCGGATCAAAATGGTATTTATCAGCATTTTTTACAGATGTCGGAAGCTACCGCTCTTCCGATCATCATTTATAACATTCCCTATCGAACCGGCAGGAATATTGAGAATTCCACCATTTATAAATTAGCGGTACTTCATAATATCGTCGGACTTAAAGATTCATGCGGCGATTTGAAACAAACGACGGAATTATTATTACATCGTCCGGCTGACTTTTCCATTTTAACCGGAGAAGATGCCTTGTTTTTTACCACATTAGCTTTGGGAGGCGATGGTGGGATTTTGGCATCAGCCCATTTAGCCACTGAAAGCTTTTTGGATGTTTATCAATTGATCCAAGCCAATAACCATCATGCTGCGTTTGAAAAATGGCGTAATTTAGCGGATTTGATTCCTCTCCTGTTTATGGAACCCAATCCGGCCCCCATTAAGTATTGCCTCCAACAACAGGGCTTGATTCAATCATTAGAAACCAGACTGCCACTAACTGAAGTTTCCGAGGAGCTAAAAGTAAAACTAAATCAAATAGCAACGAAAATCTCTTTCTAACGTTTTTATTTTATTTAAAAAATTTTGAGCCTATTTTACTTTTAAATCTGACATATAGGTGTCGTATTATGTTGATATAATAAATCCT